>NZ_JBIUWI010000063.1:0-6261 GCF_044743385.1 Pseudomonas sp. NPDC087639
CAGCAATTTGGATTTAACCGTTCCGATCTCATCGATCTGGCCTTCGACCTCTCCAACACGCACTTGTTGACCAACCTGATACAACTCACGCACATAGATTCCCGCAATAATCTGACCGGAAATTTCCCGGCTTCCCAGGCCCATGGCCAGCGCAACCGCCAGACCAACGGTAATCAAAACGATGACGATCACATGGTTCAGCAGGTCGGTCTTGACCTCAAGCTGACTGATCGCTACCGAGATGCTGATGATGATCACCAGCCCCTGAGCAATTCGCCCCAGCCCCGAAGCGTAGTCCAGGCCTACGCCCTCTGCCGCCCCGCGCACCAGTCCGTTCGCCAGTTGAGCAAGCAAAACGCCCACCAGCAACACCAGCGCGGCGCCGAAAACCTTCGGCAAATACAGCGCCAACATATCAAGCGTAGCTGAAACTCGCTCAAGCCCAAGGGATTCTGCTGCAGAAACCAGAAAAATCAGCAGAACGAACCAGTAGACAATCTTGCCGATCAGGGTCGAGATCGGTACTTGCAGCCCCGCCCGCGACATCAATTTCGTCAGCCCGGTGCCGCCCATCAGGCGATCAAGACCCAGTTTGGCGAGCAGTTTGGACAGCAAGGTATCGAGCAGCTTGGCCACGACGAAACCCAACAGCAGCACGACCAGTGCGCCGAACAGGTTCGGAATGAAGTTGGCGACTTTGGTCCACAACGCAGTCATTGCAGTGACGAGGCTCTGAGTCCAGAGATCAAGTTCCATATTCAATCAGCCTTATCAGCAGTGCGAGCGGTAGGTTTACGAAGACGGGAAACCGGCGACACGTGGGCCGATCCGTTATTCAGGGCGATCATCAGCGCGGGCAGCCAGCGGCCCAGCAGACTGAACAGATCACCGGCGCCGACCTGGCGGTTGGCGGTTTTGAGTACGCGGCCCAGGCATGCATCGTCGTCGCGGCTGGACGGCGAGGCGTTGAGCATGTCGCGCAAAGACTGTTCAAACGGATCGTGCATACGCACCTCTCGTGATGTCTGTGAAAGACGCGGGCAAATTTGGTCGGGTCACATGCGCCATTTTCAAACCCAGCGCAAACGGCGGAATAACCACCATTGTCCGAACGCCATGGCGAGCACCGTCAGACAGGCGATCAGGAAGCCATAAGGGCTGCTCGCGAAGGGAATTCCGCCAACGTTGATGCCCAATAGACCGGTGATAAAACTCATCGGCAAAAAGATGCAGGTGATGATCCCGAAGCGATACATCGTGCGATTCATGCGCAGGCTCAAACGCCGGTCTTCAGCCTCCAGGACAAGCCCCACGCGCTCTCGAGTCAATTCGAGCTCTTCCAGATAGCGGGTCAGACTGTTGTTCAATTCGTTCCAGTAATCGGCGTCGTCATCGACAAACCAAGGCAGTTTTATCCGCGTCAGCTGTCCGAAAATATCCCGCTGCGGCGCGAGAAAACGCTTCAGCCCGGCCGCTCTGCGACGGATGTGCAAAATGGCGCCATGCTCCGGGGTATACCGTTCGTCGGCATCCATCTTTTCTTCTTCCTCATCGGCGATTTCCGAGAGGCAAGTGACCAGATCCTGCACTTTATTAGTGAGCAACTGCGCCATATAAAGCATCAATTCAGAGGAGGTTTTCGGGCCCTTGCCCTCCTCCAGCATCGTCAGCAACTCATCGGTGGCCCGTAGCGGGCGCAAACGAAGAGAAATCACGCGCTGAGCGGAGGCGAAAATCCGCACCGAGACCATGTCTTCCGGCTCGGCGCCCGGATTGAGGTTGACCCCGCGCAAGAACAGCAGCAGCTCGGAGTCGGGCAACGGCAACAGGCGCGGCCGGGTGTTCTCTTCCAGCAGCAGGTCACAGGTAAACTCATTGAGACCGCTGGATTTGCGTAGCCAGGTCTGGGTTTGCGGATGACTGCGATCCCAATGCAGCCACAGGCTTTCATGGGCCTGCAGCTGCAGATCGTCGAGCTCAGTTCGGGCTATCGAACGCGCACCGCCATTACCATCCAGCACCAGGGCATGCACCAGCCCCCATTGCGCGTTTTCTTCCTCGAACATCCTCATCCCTATGTCGAAAGCTTATTCAGGCATCTTCAGCGGGCTCGGCGAAACGATCACGCCGTTGTTGTCCGCGTAGATGTAGTGGCCTGGGTGAAATGTCACGCCAGCAAACGTGACTGCAACGTTGAGATCGCCAATACCGCGCTTGTCGGTTTTCATCGGGTGGCTGGCCAGCGCCTGAACGCCAAGATCAGTCTGGGCAATGACGTCGACGTCACGGATGCAGCCGTAGATCACCAGCCCTTCCCAACCATTTTTCGCGGCTTTCTCGGCGATCATGTCGCCCAGCAGTGCGCGGCGCAGAGAACCACCACCATCGACCACCAGCACCTTGCCGTTACCCTTGAGCTCGGCTTGTTCCTTGACCAGCGAGTTGTCTTCGAAGCATTTGATGGTCACGATTTCGCCGCCGAACGAATCACGGCCGCCGAAATTGCTGAACATCGGTTCCAACACCTGCACCAGCTCCGGATAGGCGTCGCACAGGTCAGGCGTGAGGTAATGGTTCATCGAAAAACTCCTGTAAAAAGGAAGACGATCAAGGATGACGCACTCTTTTGAGACGAGTCCCGGCGGTCGCTGTTTACCTTAGTTCATCCCATGGTTGCTGAACGAACCTGAACAAACGCTGAAACGTAATAGCGAAACAGCCACCAAATATGACCAGAACCGCACAATGCGTCATATCTTAGCCGCAAGCTGATCCGAGCGAAATGCCCTTTTCAGAGCCCTCGCCTCAGACCGCAGCAGCCCGATCCGGCTTATCGCCCAGCAACGGTGTGTGCTGATCCTGAAGCCAACGCGCCACCAGTGGCCATACTTCGGCTTGTGCAGCCTTGCTCACCAGCATCTCGACGTGACCGAAATTATCCTTGAAGCCCTGCTCACGCCCCAGATTGATGAATTGCTTGTGCTCGGAACCGATCTGCTCGAACAGTTTGCGACAAGCCCAGGCAGGATCCTGATGATCCCCTGTCGCACTGACCGCCAGCACCGGCACCTGAACATCGGCAAGACCGGCCCACCAGTCCTTGTCCTTGTCGCCAAAGCGGCCGAACAGGCCGTACCAACGCATGCTTTCCAGTGCCAGCCCGATCGGCTCGTCTTCCGGGCCGCGCTTGAGGCGTGAACCAGACAGCTGCGCAAAGCGCTTGAGAATGAAGCGACCGCTCCATTCCACCGGCGGAATTTTCAACGGCCAATAGGTGCGGCTCACCTGCGCTCCAAAAAACGCCGCCGAAGCCACCGCCGGCTCGCCCAGGTATTCGCCGCCGAGCGCGGCAGCCAACGTGATGCCGCCCAGCGAATGGCCGATCCAGTGCGGCACCTGCCCGCTCTGCTCACGCACGAATGCGGCAATCGCCGGCAGATCGTAACGGGAGTAGTCGGCAACGCGATTGCGCCGGTACTCCTCGTTGCGCTGCGACAGGCCGTGGCCGCGCATCTCCGGAATCCACACATCAAAACCCAGACGCGCCAGATACGCCCCCAGCCCCAGGCCTTTGGGTGAAAACCAGAAGCGCCGATTGGAAAAACTGCCGTGCAGCAGAATGACCGGCACCCCGCGCACCGCCGGTTCATCGGCCATGCCCAGACGGGTGACGGCGATTTCCACGGACCAGTCCGGGCTGTTGCCGGGCTTCAATCGATAAACGTCTTCGCTCAGATCGCCGCGCCGCTCGGCGCTGATCAGGGCGACAGGAAATAGGTTGCTGCTGCTTTGCATAATGCTCTTGCACAAAAAAGGGCGGCATCCGAAGGCGCTCGCCCTGTTTGAAACACTAAAAGAACCGCTCCGTGTGGGAGCGGCCCGTTCACATACTTATCAAGCCTGCGGCTGGCCTTCGGCGAGGAAGAACCAGGTTTCCAGCACGGTGTCCGGGTTCAGCGACACGCTTTCGATGCCCTGTTCCATCAGCCACTTGGCCAGATCCGGGTGGTCCGAAGGGCCCTGACCGCAGATACCGATGTACTTGCCAGCCTTGTTGCACGCGGCAATCGCGTTGGCCAACAGCTTCTTGACCGCCGGATTACGCTCGTCGAACAGGTGCGCGATGATCCCGGAGTCACGATCCAGACCCAGCGTCAGTTGAGTGAGGTCGTTGGAACCGATCGAGAAGCCGTCGAAGAATTCGAGGAATTCTTCAGCGAGAATCGCGTTCGATGGCAGTTCGCACATCATGATCACGCGCAACCCGTTCTCGCCGCGCTTCAATCCGTTCTCTGCCAGCAGATCCACAACCTGGCTGGCTTCGCCGAGGGTACGCACGAACGGCACCATGATTTCGACGTTGGTCAGGCCCATCTCGTTGCGCACACGTTTCAGCGCGCGGCATTCGAGTTCGAAGCAGTCACGGAACGATTCGCTGATGTAACGCGAAGCGCCACGGAAGCCCAGCATCGGGTTTTCTTCTTCCGGCTCGTACAGTTTGCCGCCGATGAGGTTGGCGTATTCGTTGGACTTGAAGTCCGACAAACGCACGATGACCTTCTTCGGAGCGAACGCGGCCGCGAGGGTACTGATGCCTTCAACCAGTTTTTCGACGTAGAAACCGACCGGATCGTCGTAACCGGCGATGCGCTTGTCGACGCTTTCCTTGATTTCCGGCGGCAGGCCGTCGTAGTTCAACAGCGCTTTGGGGTGGACGCCGATCATGCGGTTGATGATGAATTCCAGACGGGCCAGGCCCACACCGGCGTTCGGCAGTTGCGCGAAGTCGAAAGCGCGATCCGGGTTGCCGACGTTCATCATGATCTTGAACGGCAGATCCGGCATGGCATCCACGGAGTTCTTCTTGATGTCGAAGCCCAGTTCGCCTTCGAAGATGTAACCGGTGTCGCCTTCGGCGCACGAAACGGTCACACCCTGGCCATCTTTCAGCAATTGGGTGGCGTTGCCGCAACCTACAACCGCCGGAATACCCAGTTCACGAGCGATGATCGCCGCGTGGCAGGTACGGCCGCCACGGTTGGTGACGATGGCGCTGGCGCGTTTCATGACCGGTTCCCAGTCCGGGTCGGTCATGTCGGAGACCAGCACGTCGCCCGGCTGGACTTTGTCCATCTCGGACACGTCCTTGATGATACGAACCTTGCCGGCGCCGATGCGCTGGCCGATGGCGCGACCTTCAACCAGCACGGTGCCGGTTTCTTTCAACAGGTAACGTTCCATGACGTTGGCCTGGGTGCGGCTTTTCACGGTTTCCGGACGGGCCTGCACGATGTACAGCTTGCCGTCGTCACCGTCCTTGGCCCACTCGATGTCCATCGGGCACTGGTAGTGCTTTTCGATGATCATCGCTTGCTTGGCCAATTCGCTGACTTCAGCGTCGCTCAGGCAGAAACGTGAGCGGTCAGCCTTGTCGACATCGACGGTCTTGACCGAACGACCGGCCTTGGCCTCGTCGCCGTAGATCATTTTGATAGCTTTACTGCCCAGGTTGCGACGCAGGACCGCCGGACGACCGGCCTCCAGCGTGCCCTTGTGCACGTAGAACTCATCCGGGTTCACCGCGCCTTGTACAACGGTTTCGCCCAGGCCGTAGGCGCCGGTGATGAACACCACGTCACGGAAACCGGATTCGGTATCGAGTGTGAACATCACGCCGGCGGTGCCGGTTTCCGAACGCACCATGCGCTGCACGCCAGCCGACAGGGCGACCAGTTTGTGGTCGAAGCCCTGGTGCACGCGGTAGGAAATCGCACGGTCGTTGAACAGCGAGGCGAATACCTCTTTGGCGGCGCGGATAACGTTTTCCACACCACGGATGTTCAGAAAGGTTTCCTGCTGGCCGGCGAAAGAAGCATCCGGCAAGTCTTCGGCAGTAGCGGAAGAACGCACGGCTACGGCCACGTCAGGGTTGCCGGCCGACAGCGCGGCGAACGCGGTGCGGATTTCGGCATTCAGTTTTTCAGGGAATTCGGCGTCCATGATCCATTGGCGGATCTGGGCGCCGGTCTTGGCCAGGGCATTGACGTCGTCGACGTCGAGAGCGTCGAGGGCCTGGTGGATCTGGTCGTTGAGGCCGCTCAGTTCGAGGAAGTCGCGATAGGCCTGCGCGGTGGTGGCAAAGCCGCCAGGGACCGACACACCGGCACCTGCCAGGTTGCTGATCATCTCGCCCAGGGATGCGTTCTTGCCCCCCACATGCTCAACATCGTGTTTGCCGAGCTTATCGAGGGAAACTACGTA
>NZ_JBIUWI010000063.1:6271-33220 GCF_044743385.1 Pseudomonas sp. NPDC087639
CACTAACTGTGTTGGAAAAGCTCAGAAACCGGCAGCTCGGGGGAGCATTGGCCGGTTGTATGGCCTGGACCTGGAAAATAAGTGAGAATGCGGGCCATTGGCGGCCTGCAAATCGCGCCTATCATATCCAAGATTGATGACTAGCTTAAGGCCCAAGGTGCAAATGAAACGATCTGCTTTCTTTATCTCCGATGGCACCGGCATCACCGCCGAAACCCTGGGTCAAAGCCTCTTGGCGCAGTTCGAAAACATTACCTTCAGCAAATTCACGCGCCCGTACATCGACAGCGTGGAAAAAGCCCGGGCCATGGTACAACAAATCAACAAAGCCGCCGAAACCGACGGCTTTCGCCCGATCATCTTCGACACCATCGTCAATCAGGACATTCGTGAGATTCTCGCGACCTCCAATGGTTTCATGATCGACATTTTCTCGACCTTCCTGGCGCCTCTCGAACAGGAACTGACCGAGCATTCTTCCTACACCGTCGGCAAGTCCCATTCGATCGGCCATAACTCCAACTACATGGAGCGGATCGAGGCGGTGAACTTCGCCCTCGACAACGACGACGGCGCCCGCACCCACTATTACGACAAGGCCGATCTGATACTAGTGGGCGTGTCGCGATGTGGTAAGACGCCGACGTGCCTGTACATGGCCATGCAATTCGGCATCCGCGCGGCCAACTACCCGCTGACCGAAGACGACATGGAGCGCCTGACCCTGCCAGCGGCCCTGCGCGCGCACCAGCACAAGCTGTTCGGCCTGACCATCGACCCGGACCGCCTCACCGCTATCCGCAACGAGCGCAAGCCCAACAGCCGCTACTCGAGCTACGCCCAGTGCGAATTCGAAGTGCGCGAAGTGGAAAACCTGTTCCGCCGCGAGAACATCCCGAACATCAACTCCACGCATTTTTCGGTGGAAGAGATCTCGGCGAAGATTCTGGTGGAGAAAGGCGTGGAGCGGCGGTTCAAGTAGTTTTGCGGTGTCTGCAACACCGCCATCGCGAGCAGGCTCACTCCTACAATCTGAAATGCATTCCCTTGTAGGAGTGAGCTTGCTCGCGATCAACGATTACGCGGTCTCTGTTAATGCCCTGGCCAAAGCTTCAAACCCGCCGAGCAACAACCCGTCATCCCCCACCGAATTACACACACTCACCCGAATGAACTGCGGCACCGCCGCATGCCCGACCGCGAACGCCTCGGCAGTCGCCACCAGATAGTTGTTCTCCTTCAGCTCCGCGGCAATCTGCGAGGCGCGCCACAGCTCAGGCACTTGCAGCCAGAAATGCGGACTGTGGATATGTGTCTTGTAGCTCAGCCCCTCCAGCGCCCCCGCCACCCATGCCTTGCGCCGACCAATCTCACTGATCTGCTCATCCAGCAAACGCTGGGCCATGCCGTTTTCGATCCACAGGCTCGCCACTTCCATCGCCAGTGGATTGGCCATCCAGCAGGTGCCGCGAATGGCTGAACTGATACGCCCGAGCAACGCTTGCGGCGCATGTAGATAGCCGACCCGCAACCCCGCCGAGACAGCCTTGCTCAGACTGCCGATCAACACAGAGCGCTCCGGGGCGAAATAACTCAGTGGCAACGGCCGCTGGCGATCCAGTACTGCGTGGGCTTCGTCTTCGAGGATCAGCAGATTGTGCCGGCGACACACCTCTGCAATCGCCTGGCGTCGTGAGACAGACATGACCGCAGCCGTAGGATTCTGGATCGTCGGCGTGCAATACAGCGCGGATACCCGGTGCTGACGACAAATATCCTCCAGCGCCGAAGGCAACAGTCCTTCGTCATCCATCGCGGCACCCATCAGTTTTATCCCGAGCTGGCGTGCGACGCTGATCAATCCGGGGTAGGACAAATGCTCGGTGACCACCGTGTCACCCGCCTTGAGCAACCCCATCAACGCGCACAACAGACCATGCTGGCCACCGTTGACGCACAGCACCTGATCGGCGTGCGGGACAAAGTCCCCGTGACGCAGCCACTCGGCACCTGCCGCCCGATGCCGTGGCAGACCACCTTCGGCGGTGTACCCCGTCAACCGCTGCAAGCGGTGCGAATCAGCGGCCAGAGTCTGTAGGGTCAGGCTCATGAACGCCGTTTCCTGCCCGGGAATCGGCTGATTCCTACTCATGTCGAAGCAGGCTGGCGGCTCATCGCTGACATTGCGAAAGCCCTTGTCTTGCGGCCGTTCCATTCCGCGCTGACGCACGTAAGTGCCGTCTCCTACACGGGCCACGACCAATCCCACACGCTCCAGTTCGCCATAAGCACGGCTGATGGTGCCGATGGTGACGCCCAAGCTATCGGCCAACAGCCGGTGGGGCGGCAACTTGCAACCCGCCTCAATCACGCCTGCATTAATGGCTTTCTCGACCGCATCCGCGAGGCGCTTGTACTTCACGCCGACGCCATGGGCGAGGCCATCACGGAGGATTGACACCATGGCAATACTTACTTTGACAGTCATTCTTGCCCCGAATAGCGTACTGAAAACAGGTTCAATCAGGGATAGACCTTTTCAGTAACCAGGTCAATTCTGCCGTTCGGAGCACACCGCATGTCCATCGCCCTCAGCACGCCATTGAACACCAGCAAACCCTGGCTCGCCGGGTTGGTCACCAGCGTGTTGTTTCTGATTGTCTGCCTGAGTTGGGGCACTACGTGGCTGGGGATCAAGATTGCCGTGGAAAGCGTGCCGCCCCTGACGGCGGCCGGGCTGCGCTTTCTGATTGCCTTTCCGCTGTTTTTGGGCTTCGCCGCATTACGCAAAGAACCATTGCTGTTCCCCCGGCAGAGTCGCTGGTTCTTTGTGTTCGTCACGCTGTCGTATTTCAGCCTGCCCTACTACCTGCTCAACTATGGCGAAATGCACGTATCGTCCGGCCTGACCGCGCTGCTGTTCAGTTGCATGCCGGTGTTCATCCTGATTTTTTCTGCGCTGTTTCTGCGGGAGAAAATCCACCCAGCGCAAATGCTCGGCATCGCTATTGGTTTCGGCAGCCTGTTCATGATTATCCGCAGTCAGGGCTTGCATCTGGATCAGGCGGAATGGCTCGGTGTCCTGGCGATTCTCGGCGCGGCGCTCCTGCATGCGCTGTGCTACGTGGTGACCAAAAAGCACGGCAGCGCGATCAGCGTGATCACCTACAACACCCTGCCCATCGGCATCGCCGGTTTGATGCTGCTGGTCGCTGGCCTTTCGCTGGAAAGTCCGACGTTCGCCACCATCACCCCACGCTCGTGGGGCGCCCTGCTCTACCTCGGACTGGTGGCGTCGGTCGGGGGCTTCATCGTCTATTTCGTCCTGCTCAAGCGCCTGAGCCCGGTGCTTCTGTCATTCGTGTTCATCATCTTTCCGGTGTTCGCCGTGATCATTGGCGCCTGGTACGAAGGCACGGAAATTTCTCGGGACCTGATGCTCTATTCGGCAATCCTGCTCGCCGGTTTTGCGATCACCAAGTTGCCTGCCAAGCGCTGAAAAACCATGCATTGAACATCGGAGGTTCAAATGTCGGTACACACGATGGAAACCCTTAGCCTGTTTAACAATGCCCCTTACCAGCGCGATTTCAGTGCTCGGGTAATAGCGGTGGTTGATCAGGCCGTCGTCCTCGAACACACGCTGTTCTATCCCACCGGTGGCGGGCAACCGGGAGACACCGGGCACTTCAGCCTCCCGGATGGCACACGAATCGACGTGACGGCAACGCTGCGCGATCCCTTGCTGCCATCGATCATCTGGCACAACGTGGCGCACTGCCCGCCGCAGTTGTGTGTCGGCACACTGCTCAATGCCAGCCTCGACTGGGCGCGTCGTTATCAACACATGAAGATGCACACCTGCCTGCACCTGTTGGGTTCGATCATTAATGCGCCGGTCACCGGGTGCAGTATCAGCGCAGACAAGGGACGTCTGGATTTCGATCTGCCAGAAATGACCCTAGACAAGGACAGCCTCACCCGCGAACTCAACGCGCTGATCGAGCAGGCCATTCCAGTCACCACTCTGTCGATGCCGGCCTCGGAACACCCCGCCCTGCTGGAAAAAAACGGCAGCAAAACGGTTAATCCACCGGCGATTCAGGGTGAGCTGCGGATGGTTGAAGTCATCGGCATCGACATCCAGCCCTGTGGCGGCACCCACGTGCAAAACACTCGGGAAATCGGCCGGGTGTTCTGCGAAAAAATCGAGAAGAAGAGCAGGACCAACCGCCGGGTGATTCTGCGGTTTGAATGAGCCTTAGATCACGAACAGGTCGACAAAGCGGTTCACCGGGGTCGCCTCAAGCCGCGCCTGATCCTTGCACAAGGCAAAAATCTCGCCGCTGCGCTGGCCGGTGAAACGGGTGGCCAGGTTCGCCTTGAACTTGTCTTCGAGCAACGGAATGCCCTCGGCACGGCGGCGGCGATGGCCGATCGGGTACTCCACCACCACGTTGTCGGTACTGGAGCCGTCCTTGAAAAACACCTGCACGGCGTTGGCAATCGAGCGTTTGTCGGCTTCCAGGTATTCGCGGGTGAAGCGCGGCTCTTCGACGATGACCATTTTTTCGCGCAGCACATCGATGATCGGATGGGCCTTGTGGAAGTCATCTTCGTATTGCTCGGCCACCAGATTGCCGAAGGCCAGTGGTACGGCGGTCATGTACTGGATGCAGTGATCGCGGTCAGCGGCGTTGGCCAGCGGCCCGACCTTGGAAATGATGCGGATCGCCGATTGGTGGGTGGTGATGACGATTTTGTCGATTTCGTGCAGGCGATTGCGCACGTGTGGATGCAACGTGACGGCGGCTTCGCAGGCCGTTTGTGCGTGGAATTCGGCGGGGAAGCTGATCTTGAACAGCACGTTCTCCATTACGTAACTGCCGAAAGGGCGCGAGAAGCTGAAGGTACGTTTGTCTTCGGTTTTCAGCGCCAGATCGTTGTTAGTGTGGCTGAACAGCACGTCGTAAAAGCCCCACTGTTTCGCACTCAAGACGCCCGGAATGCCCATCTCGCCGCGCATGGCGATGTCGGCCAGTCTCACGCCTCGGCTCGAGGCATCCCCCGCCGCCCAGGACTTTCGCGAACCGGCATTCGGCGCATGACGATAAGTGCGCAACGCCTGACCATCAGCGAAGGCATGAGAGAGCGCCGACAACAGTTGCTCGCGATTGGCGCCCATGAGTTTGGCAGTAACGGCGGTCGAGGCGACTTTCACCAGAATGACGTGATCGAGTCCTACGCGATTGAAGGAGTTTTCCAGCGCGATGACGCCCTGAATCTCGTGGGCCATGATCATTGCTTCAAGCACATGGCGAATGGTCAGCGGCGCTTCACCGTTGGCCAGACGTTTTTGCGACAGGTGATCGGCGACGGCGAGGATGCCGCCGAGATTGTCCGACGGGTGCCCCCATTCGGCGGCGAGCCAGGTGTCGTTGTAGTCGAGCCAACGGACGATACAGCCGATATCCCATGCGGCTTTGACCGGGTCGAGACGATAACTGGTGCCTGGGACCCGCGCACCAAACGGCACGACGGTGCCTTCGACGATAGGCCCGAGGTGTTTGGTGCATTCGGGAAAACGCAGGGCCAGCAGGCCACAGCCCAAGGTGTCCATCAGGCAATTGCGGGCAGTGTTCAGGGCTTCGGTGGATTCGATTTTTAAAGTGAGGACGTAATCGGCGATGTCCTGCAGGACAGGGTCGTAGTCGGGGCGGTTGTTCAGGTCGACGTTGGCGCTCATGTTCGATTCACTCTTGAAGTGGTTCGTTGATGGGACCTCGGTTCAGGGCTAACGATTTCTTATGGTTTGAAATGTAATCACTGTGGGAGCGAGCCTGCTCGCGAAGGCTGAGTGTCAGTCAATATTTTTTTGTCTGATGCATCGCTTTCGCGAGCAGGCTCGCTCCCACAGGGAGATCGTCGGGAATTAAAAGCAATCCCCGGGAATGCGCACGTAGCCTTCCATCAACACCCGCGCACTGCGGCTCATGACCGCTTTCTTCACCACCCACTCACCGTTTTCCAGACTGGCCTCAGCACCCACCCGCAACGTCCCGGACGGATGCCCGAAGCGCACGGCATTACGTTCAACACCGCCCGCCGCGAGGTTCACCAGCGTCCCGGAAATCGCCGCCGCCGTGCCGATCGCCACCGCTGCAGTGCCCATCATTGCGTGGTGCAACTTGCCCATCGACAAGGCGCGCACCAGCAAATCAACGTCACCGGCGGCAATCGCCTTACCGCTGGACGCCACGTAATCCGCAGGCTTGGCCACGAAGGCGACTTTCGGTGTGTGTTGGCGCTTGGCGGCTTCATCCAGATTGGCGATCAGCCCCATGCGCAAAGCACCGTAGGCACGGATGGTTTCAAACATCTGCAAGGCTTTCGGGTCGCTGTTGATTGCGCTTTGCAGCTCGGTGCCGGTGTAGCCGATGTCTTGGGCGTTGACGAAGATCGTCGGAATCCCGGCATTGATCATGGTTGCCTTGAACGTGCCGACACCCGGCACTTCCAGCTCATCGATCAGATTGCCGGTGGGAAACATCGACCCACCGCCGCCCTCTTCTTCCGCCGCCGGGTCCATGAACTCGACCTGCACTTCGGCGGCGGGAAAGGTCACGCCGTCGAGTTCGAAATCACCGGTCTCCTGCACTTCACCGTTGGTGATCGGCACGTGGGCAATGATGGTTTTGCCGATGTTGGCCTGCCATACACGCACCACCGCGACACCGTTGTGCGGAATGCGACTGGCGTCGACCAGACCGTTGCTGATGGCGAACGAACCGACCGCTGCCGACAAGTTGCCGCAGTTGCCGCTCCAGTCCACGAACGGTTTGTCGATGGAAACCTGGCCGAACAGATAATCGACGTCGTGATCGGACTTGATGCTTTTCGACAGGATCACGGTTTTGCTGGTGCTCGAGGTGGCGCCGCCCATGCCGTCGATCTGCTTGTCGTAGGGGTCGGGACTGCCGATCACCCGCAGCAGCAAGGCGTCGCGTGCCGGGCCAGGAATCTGTGCCGCTTCGGGCAGATCCTTGAGGCTGAAAAACACGCCTTTGCTGGTGCCGCCACGCATGTAGGTGGCGGGTATCTTTATTTGCGGTGCGTGAGCCATGGTGCTCCTTCATCGTCAACGCGGGCGTTGAAGCCCGCGAGCACAAAACGTGATTTAAACGGCAACCGCCGACTCTTCGAGGAAATCCTGGGCGAAGCGCTGCAACACGCCGCCGGCCTCGTAGATCGACACTTCTTCAGCGGTATCGAGACGGCAAGTCACCGGCACCTCAACACGCTCGCCGTTCTTGCGATGGATGACCAGCGTCAGATCGGCGCGCGGCTTGCGGTCGCCGATCACGTCATAGGTTTCACTGCCATCGATGGCCAGGGTGTGACGGTCGGTGCCGGGCTTGAACTCCAGCGGCAACACGCCCATGCCCACCAGGTTGGTGCGGTGAATACGCTCGAAACCTTCAGCGGCAATCGCTTCGACACCGGCCAGACGCACGCCTTTGGCCGCCCAGTCGCGGGACGAACCCTGACCGTAGTCGGCGCCAGCAATGATGATCAGCGGCTGCTTGCGTTCCATGTAGGTTTCGATGGCTTCCCACATGCGCATCACTTTGCCTTCCGGCTCGACACGGGCCAGCGAGCCCTGTTTGACCTTGCCGTTTTCCACCACCATTTCGTTGAACAGTTTCGGGTTGGCAAAGGTCGCGCGCTGCGCGGTCAAGTGGTCGCCACGGTGCGTTGCGTAAGAGTTGAAGTCCTCTTCCGGCAGGCCCATTTTCGCCAGGTATTCGCCGGCGGCGCTGTCGAGCATGATCGCGTTGGAGGGCGACAGGTGATCGGTGGTGATGTTGTCCGGCAGCACCGCCAGCGGGCGCATGCCCTTGAGCGGCCGAGCGCCGGCCAGCGCGCCTTCCCAGTACGGCGGACGGCGAATGTAGGTGCTCATCTCGCGCCAGTCGTACAGCGGCGTGACTTTCGGGCCGGTGTCCTCGTGGACGGCGAACATCGGGATATAGACTTGGCGGAACTGCTCAGGTTTGACCGAAGACTTCACCACCGCGTCGATTTCTTCATCGCTCGGCCAGATGTCTTTCAAGCGGATTTCCTTGCCATCGACCACGCCCAGCACGTCTTTCTCGATATCGAAACGGATGGTGCCGGCAATCGCATACGCGACCACCAGCGGCGGCGAGGCAAGAAACGCTTGCTTGGCGTACGGGTGAATCCGGCCGTCGAAGTTGCGGTTACCGGAGAGTACGGCCGTGGCGTACAGATCGCGGTCGATGATTTCCTGCTGGATCACCGGGTCCAGCGCGCCGGACATGCCGTTGCAGGTGGTGCAAGCGAACGCGACGACGCCGAAACCAAGCTGTTCCAGTTCCGTGGTCAACCCGGCTTCGTCGAGGTAAAGCGCCACGGTTTTCGAACCCGGCGCCAGCGACGATTTCACCCACGGTTTGCGGGTCAGGCCCAGCTTGTTGGCATTGCGCGCGATCAGACCGGCGGCGATCACGTTGCGCGGGTTGCTGGTGTTGGTGCAACTGGTGATGGCGGCGATGATCACAGCGCCGTCGGGCATTTGCCCCGGCACTTCATCCCACTGGCCGGAGATGCCTTTGGCGGCCAGATCGCTGGTGGCGACGCGAGCGTGCGGGTTGCTCGGGCCGGCCATGTTGCGCACGACCGTCGACAGATCGAAGGTCAGACCGCGCTCGTATTGCGCGCCTTTCAAGCTGTCAGCCCACAGGCCGGTGGTCTTGGCATAGTGCTCGACCAGTTGAACTTGCTGGTCTTCGCGGCCAGTGAGTTTCAGATAATCGATGGTCTGCTGATCGATGTAGAACATCGCGGCAGTAGCACCGTATTCCGGGGCCATGTTGGAAATGGTCGCGCGGTCGCCGAGGGTCAGCGCGGAGGCGCCTTCGCCGAAGAACTCCAGCCAGGCGCCGACGACTTTCTGTTTGCGCAGGTATTCGGTCAGCGCCAGCACCATGTCGGTGGCGGTGATACCTGGTTGCAACTTGCCGGTCAACTCGACGCCGACGCTTTCCGGCAGGCGCATCCACGAGGCGCGGCCGAGCATCACGCTCTCGGCTTCGAGGCCGCCGACGCCAATGGCGATCACGCCCAGCGCATCGACATGCGGAGTGTGGCTGTCAGTGCCGACGCAGGTGTCGGGGAACGCCACGCCGTCACGCACCTGGATCACCGGAGACATTTTCTCCAGGTTGATCTGGTGCATGATGCCGTTGCCCGGCGGGATCACGTCGACGTTCTTGAAGGCTTTTTTGGTCCAGTTGATGAAGTGGAAACGGTCTTCGTTGCGACGGTCTTCGATGGCGCGGTTTTTCTCGAACGCCTGGGCATCGAAACCGCCCGCCTCGACGGCCAGCGAGTGGTCGACGATCAATTGTGTCGGCACCACCGGGTTGACCTGCGCCGGGTCACCGCCCTGCAATGCAATCGCGTCACGCAGGCCCGCCAGATCGACCAATGCGGTCTGGCCAAGAATATCGTGGCACACCACGCGCGCCGGGAACCACGGGAAGTCGAGGTCGCGTTTGCGCTCGATCAACTGTTTCAGGGAATCGGTCAGCGTGGCCGGATCGCAGCGCCGCACGAGGTTTTCCGCCAGCACGCGGGAGGTGTACGGCAGGGTGTCGTAGCTGCCGGGCTGAATCGCCTCGACCGCCGCGCGGGTGTCGTAGTAATCCAGAGGGCTGCCGGGCAGGTTTTTGCGGAATTCTGTGTTCATCGGGTCAGGACTCGGGTCACGGTAGTTTCAAAGGGTGGCCAGCACGGACCTGAGTTACACACCGTTCACTGTGGGAGCGAGCCTGCTCGCGAAAGCGGTAGATCAGTCGACATCCATGTTGGATGTCAGTCCGTCTTCGCGAGCAGGCTCGCTCCCACAGGGTCTAGCGGTGTTCTCGGGCTCCGGGCACCACCATTCAGCGGCGTTCGATTGGCACGAACTTGCGCTGTTCGACGCCGGTGTACTCGGCGCTCGGACGGATGATGCGGTTGTTGGCACGCTGTTCAAACACATGCGCGGCCCAGCCAGTCAGGCGCGAGCAGACGAAGATCGGCGTGAACAACTTGGTCGGGATGCCCATGAAGTGATACGCCGAGGCATGGTAGAAGTCGGCGTTGGGGAACAGTTTTTTCTGCTCCCACATGGTCTTGTCGATGGCTTCGGAGACGGGGAACAACACCTTGTCGCCCACTTCGTCCGCGAGTTTTTTCGACCAGCCCTTAATCACCTCGTTGCGCGGATCGTTGTCCTTATAGATCGCGTGGCCGAAGCCCATGATCTTGTCTTTGCGCTCAAGCATGCCGAGGGTGCCCTTGATCGCCTCTTCCGGCGACGAGAAGCGCTCGATCATTTCCATCGCCGCCTCGTTGGCGCCGCCATGCAGCGGGCCGCGCAGCGAACCGATGGCCGCCGTGACGCAGGAATAAAGGTCGGACAGGGTCGAGGCACAAACCCGCGCGGTGAAAGTCGAGGCGTTGAATTCGTGTTCGGCGTAGAGGATCAGCGACACGTTCATGACTTTGACGTGCAGTTCGCTCGGCTTCTTGTCGTGCAGCAAGTGCAGGAAATGCCCGCCGATGGTCGGTTCATCGCTGACGCAGTTGATGCGCTTGCCGTCATGGCTGAAGCGATACCAGTAACACATGATCGCCGGGAACGCGGCGAGCAGACGGTCGGTCTTGTCGCGCTGTTCGGAGAAGTCTTTCTCCGGCTCGATGTTGCCCAGAAACGAGCAACCGGTGCGCATCACGTCCATCGGGTGGGCATCGGCAGGGATGCGCTCGAGCACTTCCTTCAGCGCCTGCGGCAGGTCGCGCAGCTTGCTCAGCTTGCCCTGATAGGCGTCGAGTTGCGCTCGGGTCGGCAGCTCGCCGTAGAGCAGCAGATACGCCACTTCTTCGAATTGTGCGTCTGCTGCCAGTTCACGCACGTCGTAGCCGCGATAGGTCAGCCCGGCACCGGCCTGGCCTACGGTGGACAGTGCGGTTTGCCCGGCAACCTGGCCACGGAGCCCGGCGCCACTGAGTACTTTTGCTTCGGCCATCGTTTTCTCCAATCTTGAATTTGTTAGGGAGTACGGCTGCGGCTTATTTTTTTGCCGCAAACAACGCGTCGAGCTTCTGCTCGAAGGTGTGGTAGTCGATGCGATCGTAGAGCTCCATGCGAGTCTGCATGGTGTCGATGACATTCTGTTGCGTGCCGTCGCGGCGGATCGCGGTGTAGACGTTTTCCGCAGCCTTGTTCATCGCGCGGAACGCCGACAGGGGATAAAGCACCAGCGACACGTCGGCGCCGGCCAGTTGCTCAGTGGTGTACAGCGGCGTCGCGCCAAACTCGGTGATGTTGGCCAGAATCGGCGCCTTCACGCGGTTGGCGAACAGCTTGTACATCTCCAGCTCAGTGATGGCTTCCGGGAAGATCATGTCGGCACCCGCCTCGATGCACGCGGCGGCGCGATCCAGTGCCGACTCCAGACCTTCCACCGCCAGCGCATCGGTGCGGGCCATGATCACGAAGCTGTCGTCGGTGCGCGCATCGACGGCTGCCTTGATGCGGTCGACCATTTCCTGCTGGCTGACGATCTCTTTATTCGGGCGATGACCGCAGCGCTTGGCGCCGACCTGATCCTCGATGTGAATCGCCGCTGCGCCGAACTTGATCATCGACTTTACGGTGCGCGCCACGTTGAACGCCGAAGAGCCGAAACCGGTGTCCACGTCCACCAGCAGCGGCAGGTCGCAGACGTCGGTGATGCGACGCACGTCGGTCAGTACGTCATCCAGGCCGGTGATGCCCAGGTCCGGCACGCCGAGCGAGCCTGCGGCCACCCCGCCACCGGACAGGTAGATCGCCTTGAAACCGGCACGCTTGGCCAGCAGCGCGTGATTGGCGTTGATCGCGCCGACCACCTGCAATGGGTGTTCGCTGGCGACCGCATCGCGAAAACGCTGGCCTGGAGTGTTCAGGTTGGAACTCATGACTCACCTCGTTCAGTGGCTGTCTTATTGTGGGTGCCGTCCTGGTAATGACGGGCGATGTTGCGTTTCGAGGCGCCGATGTGACGGCGCATCAACAATTCCGCGAGTTCGCCGTCACGGTCGGCGATGGCATCGAGAATCCGGTGGTGTTCGGCGAAGGCCTGGCGTGGGCGGTTCGGCGTGGTGGAAAACTGGATGCGGTACATACGCACCAGTTGATAGAGCTCGCCGCAAAGCATCTGGGTCAGGGTGCGGTTGCCGCTGCCCTGAATGATCCGGTAATGGAAGTCGAAATCGCCTTCCTGCTGGTAGTAACCAACGCCAGCCTGAAACGCCGCATCGCGCTCATGGGTTTCCAGCACCCGACGCAGTTCGTCGATTTCTTCGACGCTCATGCGCTCAGCCGCCAGACGACAGGCCATGCCTTCGAGGGATTCGCGGATTTCGTAGAGTTCGAGCAATTCGGCGTGGCTCAGCGACACCACCCGCGCGCCGACATGCGGTACGCGCACCAACAGGCGCTGACCTTCCAGACGATGAATCGCCTCACGCAGCGGCCCGCGGCTGATGCCATAGGTACGCGCCAGTTCCGGTTCAGAGATCTTGCTGCCCGGGGCGATCTCGCCTTTGACGATGGCCGCCTGAATGCGCCGAAAGACGTTTTCCGAAAGCGTCTCGGAATCGTCGCCGCTGATGACCGGGGGATCGAGTTGATCCAGCATGATTGTCGACACCTTTAAATCCAATGCGGCAAAAACTAGCCAATTCGCCCGCATCAGTCAAAGGATAAATAGATATTGTCGACAATCGTCTAATAACCCTCTTCAACAACCCCAAGGGTTATAGACCGGCTCGGGCGCTGGCGCCATAAAACCACCGTGCTAGAATGCCGCCCGCATTTGCTGGCCATTTGTACGGCTTGTCATAAAAAGCTGATAGGCACACGAAGGGCCTTGCGCAAGTTTTTGCCAGGGACCTGAACCGAAAACGGAACGCTGCGCACCAGGATTTATGAGACTCAAGCCTTTCCCCACATTTTTCGCTCTGTTCTGCCTGCCCGGCCTCGCCGCCGCGGGGGAAAAGACCGTGTACGGCCTCAACGAATACGCCGCCCTTGATGGCATCAATCTGGAAGTTGCGGCCAAACTCGACACCGGCGCGAAAACCGCCTCGCTGAGCGCCCGCGACATCAAGCGTTTCAAACGCAACGGCGAGTCCTGGGTGCGCTTCTATCTGGCTATCGACGCTGCGCATTCGCACCCGATCGAGCGACCGCTGGCACGGGTCAGCAAGATCAAGCGCCGCGCCGGCGACTACGATCCGGAAGAAGGCAAGAAGTACACCGCCCGCCCGGTGATCGAGCTGAATATCTGTATGGGCACAGCGATGCGCAGCATCGAAGTGAACCTGACCGACCGAAGTGCGTTCCAATATCCGCTTTTGATCGGCTCCGAAGCGCTGAAACGCTTCGACGCGCTGGTCGACCCCAGTCTTAAATACGCTGCCGGCAAACCCGCCTGCACCATCGCCGCTCATACCGCCGAGTAATTTTCATGCGTTCTCTAACCTTCCACCTGAAAATCCTGATCACCATTCTGGTGCTGCTGGGCGTTTCGGTTACGGCCTATCAGATTTTCGTGCTCGGCATCCCCGTGACCGAAGACGCCACCGACGATTTGTGGAACATCGACGCCAAAGTCGAGTTCGTCGCCAGCACCAAGGATCCGGTAAAGATCCAGATGTTCGTGCCGCCGCTGAGCCGCGATTACGTCAGCCTCAACGAGAGCTTCATCTCCAATAACTACGGTGTGGCCGTGAACCGCGTCGACGGCAACCGCAAGGTGACGTGGTCGGCACGCCGGGCCAAGGGCAACCAGACCCTGTATTACCGTCTGGTGCTGACCAAGCGTTACACCGCAGAAAAAACCAAGATCAAAGGCCCGACTTTCCGCGACAGCATGGTTATCGAAGGCCCGGAAAAAATCGCTGCCGAAGCCCTGCTCGCACCGATCCGCCAACACTCGGCCGACGTCGAAACCTTCATCGGCGAGGCGATCAAACGGGTCAACAACGTCAACGACGACAACGTGAAACTGCTGCTGGCCGGCGATACATCGACGCCGCACAAAGCCAAAATCGTCGAATTGCTGCTGTCCATCGCCCATGTCCCGGTGGAAAAAGTCCACACCATCCGCCTCGTTGCGGACCAGCCACAAACCCCTGAACTGTGGCTGCGCAGCTTCAACGGCAATGACTGGCTGTACTTCAACCCGGAAACCGGCGAACAGGGCCTGCCGACTGACCGCCTGCTGTGGTGGACCGGTGATGAGAACCTGATCACCGTCGACGGCGGCAAAAAGGCCAACGTGACCTTCAGCCTGAACAACAGCGAGATGAACGCGATTCGTCTGGCCAAGCTGACCGACGAAAACACCGACGCCAACTTCCTTGAATACTCGTTGTATGGCCTGCCGCTGCAGACCCAGCAGACGTTCATGATCATGGTGATGATCCCGATCGGCGTGCTGGTGATCCTGATCCTGCGCAACCTGATCGGCCTGCAGACCCTCGGCACGTTTACCCCGGTGTTGATCGCCCTCGCCTTCCGTGAAACGCAGTTGGGCTTCGGCATCCTGCTGTTCACCGTGATCACGGCGCTGGGCCTGTCATTACGTTCGTACCTGGAACACCTGAAGCTGCAAATGCTGCCGCGACTCTCGGTGGTACTGACCTTTGTCGTGGTGCTGATTGCCGCGATCAGCCTGTTCAGCCATAAGCTCGGCCTGGAGCGCGGTCTGTCGGTGGCACTGTTCCCGATGGTGATTCTGACCATGACCATCGAACGCCTGTCGATCACCTGGGAAGAGCGCGGTGCCAGCCATGCGATGAAAGTCGCCATCGGTACGCTGTTCGCCGCGTCCCTGGCGCACCTGATCATGACCGTGC
This sequence comes from Pseudomonas sp. NPDC087639, assembly GCF_044743385.1. NCBI lineage: Bacteria > Pseudomonadati > Pseudomonadota > Gammaproteobacteria > Pseudomonadales > Pseudomonadaceae > Pseudomonas > Pseudomonas sp. NPDC087639. Next base: position 21,248 of record NZ_JBIUWI010000063.1, read on the forward strand.
CGGAACTGGTCTACTTCGTGTTCACCTTCCCGGCGATCCTGCTGATTCTGGTGGGTTTCATGCTGGCAATGGGTCGCTATCGCGGTTACCGCCTGACCGAGCTGGTGCGTTTCAAGGCGTTCCTGAACAAGGCTGATCACTGATGTTCGGTTTCTGGAAGACCTGGAAGGCCCTGGAAGCCCGGGGCATCATGGGCATCAATCGGCGTAACGCCGACTATGTGCTCAAGTACAACAAGCGCAGCCTGTACCCGATCGTCGATGACAAGATCATCACCAAGGAACGCGCCATCGCAGCCGGCATTCACGTGCCGGAACTGTATGGCGTGATCTCTACCGAAAAGGAAATCGACAAGCTCGGCGAGATCATCGGCGGGCGCAGCGACTTCGTGATCAAACCGGCCCAAGGCGCCGGCGGTGACGGCATCATCGTGATTGCCGACCGGTTCGAGGGACGCTACCGCACGGTGTCGGGCAAGATCCTTGCCCACGAGGAGCTGGAACATCACATCTCCAGCATCCTCACCGGCCTGTATTCGCTGGGCGGCCACCGCGATCGCGCACTGATCGAATACCGCGTGACCCCGGATCAGATCTTCAAAAGCATCAGCTACGAAGGCGTGCCGGACATCCGCATCATCGTGCTGATGGGCTACCCGGTGATGGCGATGTTACGCCTGCCGACCCGCCAGTCCGGTGGCAAAGCCAACCTGCACCAGGGCGCCATCGGTGTTGGTGTTGACCTCGCCACCGGTCTGACCCTGCGCGGCACCTGGCTGAACAACATCATCACCAAACACCCGGACACCACCAACGCGGTGGACGGCGTGCAACTGCCCTACTGGGACGGTTTCATGAAACTCGCCGCCGGCTGTTATGAGCTGTGCGGATTGGGTTACATCGGTGTCGACATGGTGCTGGATCAGGAAAAGGGCCCGCTGATTCTTGAGCTCAATGCACGGCCGGGGCTGAATATTCAGATCGCCAATGACTGCGGGCTAACGCTGCGCACTCATGCAGTGGAAGCGCGGCTGGAAGAGCTGAAGGCACGTGGGGTGACGGAGTCGGTTGAAGAGCGGGTGGCGTTTACTCAGGAGATGTTTGGGCATATTCCGCCCGTCGAAGGCTAATCCGCGACCGAGTCGCGGCCTTCGCGAGCAGGCTCGCTCCCACATTGGAATGCATCCTCCTGTGGGAGCGAGCCTGCTCGCGAAAGCGGCTCCCCAGCCACCCCAAGGCTCAACCCTGCCGCCAATCTGCCAATCCCCGACATCCCCTCTAGGAGCGATTCCCGCATAGGACTACAATCCCCACCCCGCCTCAACGGCCGATCTGCCCCGCCCATGTTGACTTGTTCCGTACACCCGCTGCCCTACCGTGCCAATCCCGCCGACTACTTCGCGGCAATCCGCAACGCCCCCGGCGCCGTGCTGCTCGACAGCGGCCGACCGAGTGCCGACCGTGGCCGCTATGACCTGCTCAGCGCCTGGCCGCTGGAACAACTGGCGGTCTTGCCGGACGAAAGCGGCAGCCATTTCCTGCAACGTCTGCGCGACCAACTGGGCCGTTTGGGCGAAGCGCAACTCCCTGACGCTTATGAGCTGCCGTTCGCCGGCGGGCTGATCGGTTATCTGAGTTATGACTTCGGCCGGCATCTTGAGAGTCTGCCGAGTCAGGCGCGGGATGATCTGCAATTGCCGGATGCGCGGTTCGGGCTGTATGACTGGGCATTGGTCAGCGATCACCAGGCCAGCACCAGCCAATTGGTGTTTCACCCATCGGTTGACGACAGTGAAAAACAGCGGCTGATCGCACTGTTCGCTCAGCCCATTACTGGCTCACTGACACCGTTCAAATTAAACAACCCGATGACAGCCGATCTCTCGGCCGACGATTACCGTCAGGCGTTCGAACGTATCCAGCATTACATCCAGGCTGGCGACTGCTACCAGGTCAACTTCGCCCAGCGTTTCCGCGCGCCATGCCAGGGCGACCCATGGCTGGCATATTGCGCACTGCGCGAAGCCTGCCCGACGCCATTTTCCGGCTTCCAGAGCTTGCCCGACGGCGGCGCCGTGCTGAGTCTGTCACCGGAGCGTTTCGTCAGAGTCAGCCAGCGCCAAGTCGAAACCCGCCCGATCAAGGGCACCCGCCCCCGTGGCCTGATGCCCGCCGAAGACGCCGCCAACGCCACCGAACTGCTGGCCAGCCCCAAGGATCGCGCGGAGAACCTGATGATCGTCGACCTGCTGCGCAATGACCTCGGCCGCACCTGCCGCATCGGCTCGGTGCGGGTGCCGGAGCTGTTCAGCCTGGAAAGCTATCCGAACGTGCATCACCTGGTCAGCAGCGTGACCGGCGAACTGGCGCAGGATCGCGATGCGCTGGACCTGATCGCCGGCAGCTTCCCCGGCGGCTCGATCACCGGTGCGCCGAAGATTCGGGCGATGCAGATAATCGATGAGCTGGAGCCGACCCGGCGGGGGTTGTATTGCGGATCGTTGCTGTATCTGGACGTACGCGGCGAGATGGACAGCTCCATCGCCATTCGCAGTCTGTTGGTCAAGGATGGGCAGGTGTGCTGCTGGGGTGGCGGCGGGATTGTCGCGGATTCGGACTGGCAGGCTGAGTATCAGGAGTCGATTACCAAAGTGAAAATCCTCCTTCAAACCCTGCAAAACCTCTAAACGCCCCCCCCTGTAGGAGCTGCCGCAGGCTGCGATCTTTGCCTTTAAAGATCAAAAGATCGCAGCCTGCGGCAGCTCCTACAGAGGTCGGGTTTACAGGCTGAGGTCGCGGTTCGAAGCTTTGATGAACTCCTGCTTCAACGCTTCAAACGTATGCACCGCCGGAAACTGCGGGAACTCGCGGATCACATTGTCCGGCGCATGGAACAGAATCCCCGCATCCGCCTCGCCCAGCATGGTCGTATCGTTATACGAATCACCCGCCGCAATCACCCGGTAGTACAGGCTTTTGAACGCCAGCACCGACTGCCGCTTGGGATCTTTCTGACGCAACTGATAGCTGGTCACGCGCCCGGTTTCATCAGTAATCAGACGATGGCAAAGCAAAGTCGGGAAGCCCAGTTGACGCATCAGCGGCTGGGAAAACTCATAGAAGGTGTCCGACAGAATCACCACCTGAAAGCGCTCACGCAGCCAGTTGACGAACTCCACCGCGCCGTCCAGCGGTTTCAGTGTGGCGATCACTTCCTGAATGTCCGAGAGCTTCAAGCCATGCTCATCAAGGATGCGCAGACGCTGCTTCATCAGCACGTCGTAATCGGGAATGTCCCGGGTGGTGGCCTTGAGGGATTCGATTCCGGTTTTTTCAGCGAAGGCGATCCAGATTTCCGGCACCAGTACCCCTTCAAGATCCAGGCAAGCAATTTCCACAAGACACTCCCGTTTGTATTGATTATTGAGTCGAGCGAGCCCGAACTCTAGCGGCTCCACCAAAGCCGCGCAACGCACAGCACGTCCCGCCCGGCGCCGCTTTTTGTTACCATCGCCGCCATATAGAGCGCCCAGCGCCACCGACCTGTAGGAAGCCGCCCTGATGAGCCCAACGTTCGATGTCGTGGAACACGCCACGACCTATGCCAACAAATCCGCCCAAGACATCCTGAAACTCGCGTTTGCCGAGTTCGGCGATGACCTGTGGATATCTTTCAGTGGCGCCGAGGATGTGGTGCTGGTGGACATGGCCTGGAAGCTGAACAAGAACGTCAAGGTGTTCAGTCTCGACACCGGCCGCCTGCACCCGGAGACCTATCGCTTTATCGATCAGGTGCGCGAGCACTACAAGATCGACATCGAACTGGTCTCGCCGGACTACACGAAACTGGAACCGTTCGTGAAGGAAAAAGGCTTGTTCAGCTTCTACAAGGACGGCCACGGCGAGTGCTGCGGGATCCGCAAGATCGAACCGCTGCGGCGCAAACTGTCCGGCGTCAAAGCCTGGGCCACCGGCCAACGCCGCGACCAGAGCCCGGGCACTCGCAGTGCCGTGGCGGTGATGGAAATCGACACCGCGTTCTCCACACCGGAGCGCACCCTGTACAAGTTCAACCCGCTGGCGCAGATGACCAGCGAAGAGATCTGGGGCTACATCCGCATGCTGGAACTGCCATACAACAGCCTGCACGAGCGCGGCTTCATCAGCATCGGTTGCGAGCCGTGCACCCGTCCGGTCCTGCCGAACCAGCACGAGCGCGAAGGCCGCTGGTGGTGGGAAGAAGCGACCCAGAAAGAATGCGGATTGCATGCGGGGAATATCATCAGCAAGGGGTAAACCTCTGCCCCGATGATTTCCCCTTGTGCTTTGTGAAACCTCAAAAAATGTGTACACACGAATGTCACCATCAGTGCCATTTATGTGTGCACTTTTTATTTTAGCGCCCTGAAAAGTTACATCCCGCCTGAATCTCCCTTCCTTCTGTCCCTCGCCACGATCCCGCGTAAAAAATAAATACCTGGCCAATCGGTCAATTTATATCGGCGTCGATTCAGTCACTTAGCAATCAGAAATAACATTTCGAAATCAGCGATTGCCTTCATGGGGCGGCAATTGGCACACATCTGGCTTTAGTGCATACATGTTTTGTATACAAAACTGCAAAACATGCACACCTTCGATCCGCAAGCCTGAAGCGCCCTATCCCGTACAGGCTGCAGATGCCCCGTAACCAGTGATGCTTTCACTGCCGCGACGAAGATATGTCGAGCCTGGCGGCTCATGCACAGTCATCGCGGCCCTGAACATCAGGAGCCTGCCGGAATGCGTACAAGTCTCTCTAACAACATCGCGCTGAATCTGCCCTCCTCTGCACTCGATCAACCTTTGCCACATGACGGACTGGTCGAGCCGCTGCATCTGAGCCCTCGTCTGCACAACAGCGACCTGGCACCGACCAAGGCCGAAGGCCGACGCTGGGGCAAATACAGCATCTTCGCCCTGTGGACGAACGACGTGCACAACATCGCTAACTACTCATTCGCCATCGGCCTCTACGCCCTGGGCCTGGGGGGCTGGCAGATTTTGCTGTCGCTGGGGATCGGCGCGGCGCTGGTGTATTTCTTCATGAATCTGTCCGGCTATATGGGGCAGAAAACCGGGGTGCCGTTTCCGGTGATCAGCCGGATCAGTTTTGGCATCCACGGGGCGCAAATTCCTGCGCTGATACGGGCAGTTATCGCCATCGCCTGGTTCGGGATTCAGACGTATCTGGCGTCGGTTGTTTTCAGGGTTTTACTCACGGCGGTGCATCCCGGCTTCGCGGAATACGACCACAACTCGATCCTCGGCCTGTCGACGCTGGGCTGGGTGTGCTTCGTGGCAATCTGGTTCGTGCAACTGGTGATCCTCGCCTACGGCATGGAAATGGTCCGCCGTTACGAAGGGTTTGCCGGGCCGGTGATTTTGCTGACCGTCGCCGCCCTCGCCGCCTGGATGTACACGCAAGCCAACGCAACCATCGCCTGGTCGATCCGCGAACCGCTGAGCGGTGGCGAGATGTGGCGCAACATCTTTGCCGGCGGCGCACTGTGGCTGGCGATCTACGGCACGCTGATCCTCAACTTCTGTGACTTCGCCCGCTCCTCGCCCTGCCGCAAAACCATCAAAGTCGGAAATTTCTGGGGTTTGCCGGTGAACATTCTGCTGTTCGCCGCGATCACCGTCCTGCTGTGCGGTGCGCAATTTCAAATCAACGGCCGGATCATCGAAAGCCCGACCGAGATCATCGCTTCGATTCCCAACACCTTCTTTCTGGTGCTGGGTTGCCTGGCGTTCCTGATCGTCACCGTGGCGGTGAACATCATGGCCAACTTCGTTGCCCCGGCGTTCGTGCTGAGCAACCTGGCGCCGAAGTACCTGACCTTCCGCCGCGCCGGGCTGATCAGCGCGACCATCGCGGTGCTGATCCTGCCGTGGAACCTCTACAACAGCCCGCTGGTAATCGTGTATTTCCTGTCCGGCCTCGGCGCCCTGCTCGGCCCGTTGTACGGGGTGATCATGGTCGACTATTGGTTGATCCGCAAAGGCCGGATCAACGTCCCGCAACTCTACAGCGAAGACCCGAACGGCACTTATTACTACAGCCGTGGCGTCAATTTCCGCGCCGTGGCGGCATTTATTCCGGCGGCACTGATCGCCATCGTTCTGGCGCTGGTACCGGGGTTCCACAGTATTTCGCCGTTCTCCTGGCTGATCGGTGCCGGGATAGCCGGAATGCTCTACCTGATCATCGCCAAACGCGAACCGCACTACGCCGACGTCAGCGGCGAATCCTTCGCGGTCGATAACGCCTGTCACTAAATCCTCGCGGCCCGCCTTTCGGGCCGCTGAACCACCCTGCCAAGAAGGACTTCCAATGCGTATTCTCGTGGTCAACGTCAACACCACCGAATCCATCACCCAGGCCATCGCCCGCTCGGCGCAGGCTGTTGCGTCACCCGGTACAGAGATTGTCGGACTCACGCCGTATTTCGGCGCCGATTCGATTGAAGGCAACTTTGAAAGCTACCTGGCCGCCATCGCCGTGATGGATCGGGTGATGTCCTACGACCAGCCGTTCGATGCGGTGATTCAGGCCGGCTATGGCGAACATGGCCGCGAAGGCTTGCAGGAATTGCTCAATGTACCGGTGGTGGACATCACTGACGCGGCGGCCAGTACGGCGATGTTTCTCGGGCATGCGTATTCAGTCGTCACTACGCTGGATCGCACCGTACCGCTGATTGAGGATCGGCTGAAACTCTCCGGTCTTTGGGATCGTTGCGCGTCGGTGCGGGCCAGTGGTTTGGCCGTGCTGGAACTGGAACATGAGCCGCAACGTGCGCTGGAGGCGATCGTGCATCAGGCTGAATTGGCGGTTACGCAGGACAAGGCCGAGGTGATTTGCCTGGGTTGTGGCGGCATGGCCGGACTTGATGAACAGATTCGTCGCCGCACCGGGGTGCCGGTGGTGGATGGGGTGACGGCGGCGGTGACGATTGCTGAGGCGCTGGTGCGTTTGGGGTTGTCGACGTCCAAGGTGCGGACTTATGCGACGCCTCGGCCGAAGAAAATTGTGGGCTGGCCGGAGCGGTTTGCACGATAGACCGCGTTATCGTTTATCGCGAGCAGGCTCACTCCTACAGGGTTAGTGTCGTGCCTGAAATCTGTGAGCAACAGCGATCCTGTAGGAGTGAGCCTGCTCGCGAAGGCCGCAATTCGGTTAAAAGCCAAACTCAGAGAGCACTGAACCGCCGCGCCAACCCCTGCTGCGCAAACTGCTCAATCACAAAATCGACAAACGCCCGAGTCTTGCCCGGCAACAATTTATGTTCGGCGTAGTAGATCGAAATGTTGCCGTCATCGATGTACCAATCCGGCAGCACGCGCTGTAACGTACCCGCCTCGAGATAACCCACGGCAAACGGCATGCTGACCAGTGCAATCCCCAAACCTTGCGCCGCCGTCGCGCAGGCGGCCTCGGAGTCGCTCATGGTCATTCGCGTCTTGAGGGTCAATGGTCGACAGAGCTGACTACCATTACTGATCAATTGCCAAGAGCGTACTCGACCGGTTTGCGGCGACCGAATCAGAATGCCATCGTGATATTGCAGTTCATCCGGCTCGATGATCGCTGCGTGCTTTTCCAGGTAGTCAGCAGACGCCACCAACACTCGATGTGCGGGTGCCAATTTGCGTGCGACGACGCCTTGGGGCAATTCAAATCCCCCGCCAATCGCCGCATCGAAACCCTGCCCGATCAAATCGACCTGACGGTTATCAAAATGCCAATCAGGGTTGATCGCCGGAAATCGACGTAAAAACTCTTCCAGCAACGGCACGACATACAAGCGCCCGAACACCGTGCCCATACTGACTTTCAAAGTTCCCGCTGGCAGGCCTTCGACACTGGCCAGATTGGCCACGGCGTTCTGGATCGTGGTCAGACTGGCACTGACCTGACTCAAAAACAGCTGCCCCGCCTCAGTCAACGTCAGGCTGCGGGTGCTGCGCTGAAACAACCGCACGCCTAGCTTCGCTTCGAGTTTCGCCACGCTTTTGCCGACCGCTGCCGGGGTCAGGCTCAAACGCCGCGCCGCTTCGGCAAAACTGCCAACTTCGGCGCTGCGCACGAAGCATTCGATACTGTTGAAGTTTTCCATGGTCGCCACTGTAAACTTTTGGTTTACACAGACTATAGCAATCATGGGCTAGTGGGTTGTGGATCAGAGGTCGATACTCGGCTCCAACAACAAGGCATCTCGCCTTGAATATTCTGGAGATCGAACATGACCACTCAACACCTCAGCGGCAAAGTCGCTCTGATTCAAGGCGGTTCCCGTGGTATCGGCGCCGCGATTGTCAAACGTCTGGCCGCTGAAGGCGCTGCAGTTGCCTTCACCTACATCAGCTCCACCGCAAAAGCTGAAGAGTTGCAGAACAGCATCACCGCAAATGGCGGCAAAGCCCTGGCGATCAAGGCTGACAGCGCCGACGCCTCTGCCATCCGCCATGCGGTCAGCGCCACCGTCGAAGCCTTTGGCCGCCTCGACATTCTGGTCAACAACGCCGGCGTACTGGCCGTCGCCCCACTGGAAGACTTCAAACTGGAAGATTTCGACCAGACCGTAGCGATCAACATTCGCAGCGTATTCATCGCCTCCCAAGAAGCCGCCAAACACATGGGCGAAGGCGCGCGAATCATCAACATCGGCAGCACCAACGCCGACCGCATGCCCTTCGCCGGTGGCGGTGTGTATGCGATGAGCAAATCGGCGCTGGTGGGCCTGACCAAAGGCCTGGCCCGTGATCTCGGCCCACGCGGCATCACCATCAACAACGTGCAGCCTGGCCCGGTCGACACTGACATGAACCCGGCGCACGGTGACTTCGCCGAAAGCCTGATTCCGTTGATGGCCGTGGGTCGCTACGGCAAAGCCGAAGAAATCGCCAGTTTCGTCGCTTATCTGGCAGGCCCGGAAGCCGGGTACATCACCGGTGCCAGCCTGACCATCGACGGTGGTTTCGGCGCCTGATTTGACTGGGTTACCTGTACGAAAAACGCCGCCCCTCTTTTAACTGAGGGGCGGCGTTTTTGTTTAAAGCTTTATGGCCCGATCAGGCCCATTCCAGTGCCGGCAAACCACAAACGCTCGGGGTGAACGCTTTCAACGAGCGAAGAATCCCGTCGGCGTGTGCGTATTTTTCATCGGCCATGGCGGCATCCGGAATGGCGATGGCGGTCATGCCCGCCGCTTTCGCCGCGGTCACGCCAAACGGCGAATCTTCGAACACCAGACAATCCTCGGGCGCGACACCCAGACGCCGGGCCGCCGTGAGGAAAATATCCGGCGCAGGTTTGGCTGCACCCACTTCCGGATCGTCCGCCGTGACGATGAAATCGAACAGCGCGAACCAGTCGCGGTGCAACGTGGTTTTCTGACCGAACGACTGACGCGACGAACTGGTGCCCACAGCGATTGGAATATTGTGCGCCTTGAGGTGGCGAATCAGTTCCTCCGCGCCTGGCATCGCTTGCGCCGAGGGGAAACGCTCACGCATCAGCGGCTCGCGGATCACCAGAAACTCTTCGGCGGTGATTGGCAGATCAAGCGCCTGCACCACGTAATTGGCCAGATCGTTGGCACCGCGGCCAATGATGTTCTGCTTGATGCTCCAGTCGAAAGTCCGTCCGTAACGCCCGGCAATCAGCGAGGTGACCTCGGTGTAAATGCCCTCGGTGTCCAGCAGCAAACCGTCCATATCGAAAATCACGGCCTTGATCGGGCCGAACGCCTTCAGCGGTGCATTCATCATCGGATCCGTTATCAAAGACATCCCGGGCGGCGAATAGCGCCGCTGCTCGGATCTGATTAATGGGTTCAGCAGCATAACGGGCGCAACGGGCATTGAGCAACGGGCAATGTCCGCTGGGGCGCTGAACGACTCCTGAGTATTTAGCGAAAAATCCTACAGACATCCCCTACTTGCCCGACTTCTTTACTTTTTGATCCCCCGCAAAGTCCGCGCACCTCTTTTGACGTGCGCGAGTGCCTGCGAATGTTCCAAACCGATCGGCTTCTGGCCTTGAACAACAGCATCGGCCTGCTGGTGGTTGCCGCCCTGAATCCAGAACACCCGGACTTCGAAACGTTGATCCGGGAGTTTCGCCTATGCCTGAACAACTACGACGCCTGGGCCGAACAATTCTGGACGGGGTCGATGCTGGACATCGAGCAGGTGTTCAGAGTCGGCAACGACGTTCACCTCAGTGCGCCAGTCAAAAGCCGTAAACCCATCAGTTCATCCGTATTCATGTGCCCCGCCAGCGGCCCGTTGACCTTGGTGCACATGTTCGAGGCTGCGCGCTTCGTCCCCATCGGCAACACCCCACTGACGCTCGAACCGGTGATGTCCGATGTCGGCGGCGTTCTGACCTTCGGCGCCCCGCAGCACTATGAAATCGGACCGAGCGGCATTCTGGAGGTGACCGACTGCGACCGGGGCCAGCGTTATCGCATCACCTTCTTTACCGATGTTTCCAGCCAGCATGTGCAAGCGCTGTATGCCTCTTATCAAGGCATGCTCGACGGGCTGGAAGTCTGGCTGCGCCAGGAGTGGGACGGATTTCAGCCACTGTGGACAGAGTTCTCCAGTGCCGGATTTCTCGACCGTTACGGCCAATTGCAACAGGCGGATTGGCGCGGATTCGAGAAGGCCCTGCACGGTGTCTGGGATGACATCAAGCAACTGTTCGCCCTGCTCGCCGACTTGCAAGCCAACAGCGAAAAGCTGCTGGAGTACCTGACCGAGGTCGAACTGGACGCTTTGCTGGAGGCGTCCAGCGAAGCCATTGCCAACGGTTTGTTGATCCTCAGCGACGAGCCGCTGCTGTTTATACATCTGGCGGCCTTCACCAGTTGGCTGAAGATGCTGCCACCGCAGTACCTCGCGGAGGTAGTAGCCGAGGTTCGTGTCGAACTGTTGATCAGCTTTCTGTTGATGCGGGTATCGGGCGGCGTCGGCGTGCCACTGCGTTTGAGCAGCAAAGTGCTGGCGAAGATCAAATCGCCACGCGCACGGGAATGGCTGGCGGCTTCTGCGTTGCGCCTGGCGGAACTGAGCTCTGCGCCCGAACTGAGCAAGCACGCAAGCGCACTGAAACCACTGATGCTCAATGTGCGTGACGTTGAGTTGAAACCGACGCCGTCGATACCACTGAACATTCGTCAGGCGGATTCCTTGGTGTTGACGGTGCCGAACCCGGCGCCTCTCGCACGGGACAAGTCGCATGGCATGAGCCGGATGGAGCGCCATGAGCCACGCGATGACGCCTCCGATCAGGCTAAAAACCCCAACGGCGACAGCGCCGATTGTGTGCCGAGCACCTGCACCAACGGCTGCCCGGTGTCGATGGTCACCGGTGAGGAACTGCTGACCCTGACTGACGGCACGCTCAATGGATTGCTGTCGTTTGAGTTCACCCGCTTGTATCGCACCAGTGCCGCCGAAATCGATGTCGGGCTGGGGTTTGGCTGGAGCCATTCGCTGGCGCATCGGCTGGAGTTTGAGGGCGATTTTGTTGTTTGGGTCGACCATGAGAACCGGCGCACGCGGTTTCCAGTGCCGAGTGTGGAGCGGCCGGCGATTCACAACAGTCTGTCGCGGGCGGCGATTTTTCTGGGGGATGAACCGGAGGAGCTGATTCTTGCGCTGGCGGGGGACACGGCGCGGTTTTATCACTTTCGGGCCGGGCGGCTGACGGCGGTCAGTGATGGGTATGGCAATCGTCTGCGCATTTCGCGGGATCGTCAGGATCGTGTTCAGCGGCTGGATAACGGGGCGGGTCGATCGCTATTACTGCGCTACGACCGCCAGCATTTGGTGGCCGTCGATTATCAGTCGTTTCAGTTGGCTGAATGGACGACTGAGCAAACCCTCGTCAGTTATCGCTACGACGCTTATCAACACCTGA
>NZ_JBIUWI010000064.1:0-4987 GCF_044743385.1 Pseudomonas sp. NPDC087639
GGACCCGCCGAGCCAGCCGCTCGGCGCGGCACGCCTGCGCCCCGTGGCCATGTTCGGCGTGTACTGGGAAATACTCACCCCGTACGACTTACTGTTGGCGTAACCGAAACTGGCCATCTTGCTGTTGACGATGTAGGTCTCGGTGCCGCCCCAGGCGAGCAGGAACGGACGGAATTCTTTCGGCGAACGGAACGTCGCCGGGCCGTTTTCCTTCTCGCGCCAGCCAGTGACTTTGGTGTCACGCACAAACAACTGACCGTCGTTGACCAGGAACGAACCGGCCTCTTGGGACAGACGCAATTCCTGGGTCTGGCCGTCGATTTCGAGGATGCCTTTACGGCCAACCACGATCGGCAACTTCGACAGGTACACGCCCGGCGAGGTCTCGCTGAAATACTGCTTGGGCAGTTTCTGCGCCAGCTCCTTGAGGTTGATGTAACCGTCGTCGACGAAGATCGCCTGCGGGATGCCATGCTGACGCACCACCCATTCGGCCATCTTGTTGTCGCCGCCGATGAAGTCCTTCAGGGCGTCTTCCTGCATCATCCGGCGCACGCTGACCTTGCCCGCTTTGCTGCGCACGATTTTTGCGGCGGCAGCCTCGGCGGTGTAGCCGGAGATGTCCGGCAGTTTTGGCGCGGCCAGGTTCAGCGCCTCGGTGGGTGCGCTGCTGACGGTGTAGGTCTTGGCTTGCTGCAACTCTTTGGCGGTGGTCACAGGCTTGGCCGGTTCCACCGTGGCGAAGGCACCAGCCGAGGCCAGCAGCATTGCGCCGGCCAACAGGCTGAGCGAGCCTTTCCTTGCATGGTTCATGTCGGGCACTCCCTTCGCGGTTTGCATCAGAAGCGCCAGATCACGTCGATGAACGCGCGGTGCATGTACGAATCAACCTGGCTGCCATAGGCGTCGCCCGGCTTGAACACGCCGCCACGGAACCGCACCAGCGCCGAAGGCTCGTCGATCGACTGGCTCAATGCCGCCGGCAACAGGCCTTGCTTGAAGTACTTGGTGACGACCAGGTCCATCTCCTGACCCAGATCCTTGTTGCCGTCCTGAAGTGGCAGCGAAGTGCTGGAGAGGATGGCGCCGGTCACGTCGTCGGTGTTGTTTTCCACGGCGTTGATGCCATTGCTGCCCACCGGTTTGCTGCCGTCGACGCGCCAGAACTTGTGGTAGATCAGGCTGGCGTCGTACTCGTCGTTGAGCATCCACGAACCGAACAGGGTGGCGGTCTGCATGTTGTTCATTTCGCCACGGAAGGCTTCGCCGAAACGGTGTACGCGCGAACGGGTACCGGTGTAGTTCGAGCGGTTGCTCTCCAGACCGGTCTGTTCGTAATCGGCGCTGGCGCGGGCATAGGCGGCGCCGACTTGCCATTGCGGGTCGAGGCGCAGACGCACACCGATGTCGGTGGCCCAGCCGTCGACGTCATCGCTGCGCTTGGCTTGCGCCGGGCGCGAACCATCGGCGTTCAGCGCGTTGACCGTGTCGCGGTCGCCGCTCATGCCGGTGATGCTGCCCCAGTAGTTGACGGTGTTGGTGTTGCGCCAGTTGTAGGCATCGCTGTCGGCGGTGAGACCGAGCCAGCTGATGTCGCCGTTCTCTTTCTTGTCCAGCGAATCAGCGGCAACACCCGGCTCCGGATAATCCAGTTTGCCGTCATCGTGGGTATGGTGACCGCGAATGCCGACCCAGTTACCCGGTGTCCACTGGTAAGCGGCATCGGCGTAGGCGTGCAGGCGATCCTTGTCTTTCGGTGCCAGCTCTTTGAGGTCGGTGCGGTATTCGCTGAAGCGTTCGGCAACACCGACGTTGGCGCGCAACAGGGTGGTGTCGAAAGTCCAGTTCAGCGCTTCGATGTTGGTGTCGCGCCATTGGCCGTCGTCATTGCGCAGGCGTTGGCGACCGAACTTGAGCATCTCGCCCGGGTAAGGGGTGAGGCCGCTGTAGCCGACCCAGAACTCACGCATCGCCAGGTAGTTTTTCTTGGTCTTGCGATCACCGTTGTCGGTGGTCTGGGTGCCGTCGCTGTCGGACTGCTGCAGGGTGTCGGTCTCGATGATGTCGGTCGAGGTCACGGCCTGGCCCATGGCGTAGGCGCTCCACGCGCCGCTTTCGCCGTAGACCCACGGACGCAGATCGAGGCCGACACCGTTGACGTCGCCGCCACTGGCGGTGCCGAGGTCGCGGTCGTCTTCGGACTGGCCGGTGATTTTCACTTCGAGGCCGAAGTTTTTGCTTTCAGTCATCGCGGCCAGTGTCGGGCAAGACCAGATCAGCGCGAAAGTGAGGCCAATGCCGGCCTTCACGAATGGATTGAGCTTCATAGTTTTTCCTCGCCGTCTTCTTCTTGCAGGGCGTGCAGTTGCAGCGTGTTCTGATTCAGGGCGCCACGGCTGGCCTGTTCCTGTCGCAGCAGGCGCTGGGCTTCGGCCAGACGCTCGGGCGGCAACTGGGCAGCGATAGTCGTCGCCAGTTCATCGGCTTGCGGGGTGTTTTGCGCCTTGGCCAACTGGCTGAATACATAGGCGTTGAGCGGGTCGGGCTTGGTGCCCTTGCCTTGGGAAAACAGCTGGGCGATGGCGAAGTCGGCGCTGTTCTGGCCGTTGCGCGCAGCGGTCAGCAAATGGTCGAGAGCCTTCTGCGGATAGACCTTGCCCAGGTAACCACGGCGGTAGATCTGGCCGAGGTAGTAATCGGCAGCGACTTCACGGCCCACGGCTTTCTGGAAATGTTCTTCGGCGACTTTGGCGTCGGCCGGAACCATTTTTCCTTCGTAGTAGAGCTTGCCCAGCAACAGCTCGGCGCGCGGCTGGTCGGCGGCGCGGCCGTTGTCCAGGTACTTCATCATCTGGTCGACGTCGCCCAGTTCCGGGTAGTCGTAAAGCAGTTGCGCGAGGGTCACCCACGACGCCGGGTAGCCTGGAGCAATCGGCTCAAGCAAAGACTGCGCGGTTTTTTCGTCGGTCTTGCCCAGGGTCGAATCGGCCAGTACACGGGCAACCGAATCGACGCGTTGAGCGGTGACGGTGCCACGGCTGTAACCGGCCTGCATCTGCTTGATCAGCTCAGCCTGTTGCTCAGGCTGGGCACGTTTCTGATAGACCGTGGCCAGTTCGACATAGCAAATGTCGGTGGTGTTGAGCGCGGCTTTGCAGATCTTTTCCACGTCATCCAGATGCTGGTCGTAGGTGCCTTGAGTGCGATACAGCAGCACTTGCGCCAGACCTGCTTCGGGGTAGCCGGATTTGCGCCACTGGTCGATCTGCTGCTGGGCGTTGATGTTCGGGAAGCTGTGCGGGTATTGCAGGTACAGCATCGCCAGCGGGATCAACGTATTGCCTTCGCCATTGGCGGCGGCTTTTTTCAGCAGGGTCTCGGCTTCGTGGTGCTCGGCTTCGGTGGAACCGGGTTTGGCCACCAGCAAGCGACCGAGACGAGCCTGAGCACGAGGCGAAACGCTGGCCGCTGCGCGATACGTCGCTTCGGCCTGTTTCATTTGCGCAGGATCGCGGCTGTCGACCTGAATATCGGCGAGGCCCACTTGCGCTTCGCTGTAACCCAGATCGGCCAGTTGCTGGTAGTTCTGCGCGGCGGTGGCGGTGTCGCCACGCTTGAGCGCTTCGTTGGCCAGACGCTGATCGGGCAGGCCGGCGCAACCGGCCAGGGCAATTGCCATGGCCAGGGTCAGCGGAACCGGCAGGATTCTGATTGGGCTAGTCACAGGCATGTCCTCGACTTAAAGACCGGCAGCCATGGCTTTGTCGATCAGCCAGTTCAGGTTCGGGCCACGGTCGCTGTTCACTTCCACCGGACGGCCGGCGAGGCTGCTGTCGAGCGACTCGTCAGGCTTGATCTGTACGCGGATATCGGAGGACAGGTCGGCGCTTTTCAGGCTGGTGCTGCTGACGATCTTGCCGGTGCGGATCTTGTCTTCGCCGGCGATCTGGAAGCTCACCGGGGTGCCCGGACGCACGTCGCCGAACTGGCGATAGGAGAAGCGTGCTTCCACATTCGCCTCGGTGTTGCGCGGTACCAGTTGGAAGATCACATCGCCCTTGCTCGCGTATTGACCGTCGGCCACCAGTTGCTGGGCCACGGTGCAATCGCACGGCGAGGTCAGGGTGCCGGTCATTTGCTTGCCGAACAGTTCTTCAACCTTGGCCGGGGACAGTTGGTCTTCTTCCAGATGCCCTTTGAGCACGTCGAGCATGCTGGTGCTGAAGGTCGCCAGCGGTGCGCCTTTGGCGGCGACGCCGTCGGACTTGACCAGACTCTGCACGGTGCCGTCGCGCGGCATGGTGATGTTCATGCCCGGTACGCTGACAAGGCCCGCCTGTGCATGGCTGACGAAGTACATGCCGTACACCGATTTGAAAATGAAACCCGCCGCAACCAGGCCGACCGCAAAAATACCGGCACTGAACGTCACTGCTTTCAGACGCCCGAACGGGGTCATGCCGCTGCCGCCGTCCTTGACCTTGCGCGCCTTGGTGAAGTTGTCGCGCTGCAGGGTCGCCAGTACTTCACCCATGCTGACGATGTCGCCGGCCAGGTGCGAAGTGATCAAGTGGCGCAGGGTGGAAATGTCCTGCGGCTCAAGGTTCTGGAACTGACAACCGGCACGGCCGGTCTGGCGGTCGAAGGAGCGCACCTGCAGTTCAACGTCCATGGCCAGGCCGAGGTTGTCGATGACGAATTGCAGGCGGGCCTTGTACACCTCGCCAATGGTCAGCGGCATTTGCCCGGCGTTGAACGCCAGACCACCGGCGGACAGGTCGAGGACCCGTGCTTCCATTGGCGTCCGGTCGGGGCCGAAGAAACGCAGCTTGGCCGGGATTTTCACTCGGGCGTGTTGGCGCTGGGCTTCGGATTCATGCACTACGTTGGCGTTGACGGCGGTATTCATAGGGGCGATTTCCTTGTTAATTCAATAGGGGCGGGTCAGACCATCATCAGCAGCACGGCGACGAAAATGCTGCCGGCG
>NZ_JBIUWI010000064.1:4997-12300 GCF_044743385.1 Pseudomonas sp. NPDC087639
CAGGTTTTGAACAAAATTTTAAAGCTGGAGTTATCACGGGTCAGGGAAGTGGGTTGGCGAGTCCAGGATTGTTGGTCGAGGCGGAAGAACACATAGATCTTCACCAGCGCACCGACGATCTGGTTGTAATAAAGAATCGCCGGGTAGGCCGGGCCGATCCGGTGAGCGGAGCAGGACAACAGCAAGGTCAGAATCAGGCGGGTGATGCCGATCCACAGCAGGTAAACCAGGATGAACGCGGTGCCGTACTTGAAGCTGGCGATGATCGCCACGGTCAGACCTAGCAGCGACGTCCACATCGACACGCGCTGATCGAAAAGCACCACCGAGGTGAAGGCGCCGAGGCGTTTCACACCCAGGCCCAAGGCGCGGGAGTTCTGCCGCAGGTTGTTGCCGTACCAGCGGAACATCAGTTTGCGACTGGCCTTGATGAAGCTCTTTTCCGGCGGGTGTTCAACGGTGTTGATCGCCGCGTCAGGCACGTAAAAGGTGTCGTAACCGAGACGCATCAGGCTGAACCAGCTCGACTTGTCGTCGCCGGTCAAAAACTTGAATCGGCCCAGACGCCAGTGTTGCAGCGAGTCGCTTTCCACATCGGCGATGAATTCCGGGTCGGTCACCACGGTGGCACGGAACACCGACATGCGCCCGGTCATGGTCAGCACGCGCTTGGACAGGGCCATCGAGCACATGTTGATGTGACGCTGGGCGAAACGCAGCTTGTGCCATTCGCTCATGATGTAGCCGCCGCGTACTTCGCAGAACTCGTTGGTGGTCAGGCCGCCGACATTGCCGAACAACTGGAACCACGGCACGGTCTTGCGCACGGTGCCTTCGCCGAGCACGGTGTCGCCATCGATCACGGCCACTACGGCGCGGTCGTCTGGCAGGTGACGGGAGATCGCACGGAAACCGTAGGCCAGGCCATCACGCTTGCCGGTGCCGGGAATGCGCACGAAGTCGAGTTTGACTCGCTCAGGCGGATTCATCCGTGCCCACAACGCCTTGACCAGCAGCTCATCGGACATTTCCACGATCGAGCAGACCACGGTGGTCGGCAGTTCGCAGTCGATGGCTTCGCGGATCACCGAGCTGTAGACCTGCGCAGTGGTCAGCGCGTCGATACGGAAACTGGTGACCATCAGAAACACATGCGACGGATCTGCCGCTTTACCCAGCTTGCGCACTTTACGGCGCAGGTGCGGGTAAACGATGTAGAGGAAAATCATGCCGCGCACAAAGTGCGTTGCACCCATCGAATAGCGCCAGATACCCACGGCGCCAATCAGGAAAATGAAGTCCTTCGACTCGGAGTCGAATGTGGACGTGGGCAGCATCAAGGCCAGGCCCATCAGCAGACTGAGATAAAAAAGCCAGCCGGCGGATTGCAGAAAAAAATGTTTGAGCTTGGTCATCAACGTCATCCGAAGGTGAGAAGGCTTCAAGCCGCAAGCTTCGAGCTGCAAGCGAAACGCTTTGGCTGGCAGCTCGAGGCTTGTCGCTTAGGGCTGCGTTACCAGCAAATGCCTTCGGTGCGCGTACCGGCGTCGGTGGCTTTGGCCATGAAACCGACCAGGTCGATGACCTGTTTGCCGTGCGGTGCTTGCTGAGCCAGCGCGCGGAATTTCTCGTCGCGGTTGCCGAGGATGATCACGTCGGAGTTGTTGATCACCGAATCGAAGTCCGCGTTGAGCAGGGACGACACGTGCGGGATTTTCGACTCGATGTAGTCCTTGTTCGCGCCGTGAACACGGGCGTACTCGACGTTGCTGTCGTAGATGCTCAGGTCGTAACCCTTGCCGATCAGCATTTCTGCCAGCTCGACCAGCGGGCTTTCGCGCAGGTCGTCGGTGCCGGCCTTGAAGCTCAGGCCGAGCAGGGCGACTTTGCGTTTGTCGTGGCTTTCAACGATGTCGAAGGCGTTCTGCACTTGCGATTCGTTGCTGCGCATCAGCGAGTTGAGCAGCGGTGCCTCGACGTCCAGGGAACCGGCGCGGTAGGTCAGGGCACGCACGTCTTTTGGCAGGCACGAGCCGCCGAACGCGAAGCCCGGGCGCATGTAGTACTGGGACAGGTTGAGGGTCTTGTCCTGGCAGACCACTTCCATCACTTCACGGCCATCGACGCCGACCGCTTTGGCGATGTTGCCGATCTCGTTGGCGAAGGTCACTTTGGTCGCGTGCCAGACGTTGCAGGTGTACTTGATCATCTCGGCGACAGCGATGTCCTTGCGGATGATCGGCGCGTCGAGTTCTTCGTACAGCGATTGCAGAACGTCGCCCGAAGCCTTGTCGAACTCGCCGATGACGGTCATCGGTGGCAGGTCGTAGTCGGCGATGGCGGTGGATTCACGCAGGAACTCAGGGTTGACCGCAACGCCGAAATCAACGCCAGCCTTCTTGCCGGAGCAATCTTCGAGGATCGGGATGACAACGTTTGCGACAGTGCCCGGCAGTACGGTGCTGCGCACGACGATGGTGTGGCGGGTGGATTTTTCACGCAGGACAAAACCGATCTCGCGGCATACCGCTTCGATGTAGTTCAGTTCCAGGTCGCCGTTCTTTTTGCTCGGTGTACCGACGCAGATCATCGACAGATCGGTGTCACGAATCGCCTCGGCGAAGTTGGTCGTGCCACGCAGGCGACCGGTCTGAATACCCTGTTGCAGAAGTTCGCCCAGGCCCGGTTCAACAATCGGCGATTTACCGGCGTTGATCATGTCGATCTTGTCTTTGGCAACGTCGACGCCAATCACGTCATGGCCCCGTGCAGACAGGCAACCGGCACACACTGCGCCAACGTAACCCAAACCAAATATGCTGATGCGCATCGCAATTACCTCTGTATATATCAGGCCGTTAGAGGGCCGGAGTTAATGGTGTTCAGCGTTCATTAGTGCACTCGAAAGTGCGGCATACAGGCGCCACAATGCCGTGTGCAGGCATACTAAGTTTCGAGTGTCTAAATAAGTGCACTCAAGATGTGCGCAACCAGGCTTTGTTGTTATGACTTGCCCTGTTTTGCAGCCAATCTTCATGTCTGAAGATCTTGGTGCAGTCGTTTTTACGCGCTTGATGTCAGGTAGAAGCCTTTAAAATCAAGCGGTTGGGTGCTCAGGCGAGCACGTTTATAGGGGCGCGGTCATGGCCTTGCAGGGGATATTAATGGTGCGTATCTCCTGTCCATCAAGTTGTTTTCAGACTGGTTAGTCATCTAGGCAAGTTGCTGTGACAACTTGGTTACATGACTATCGACCCTGCGTAAGTTATCTCGTACAAACTCGGCGAGAATCGTTACCGGTGGTATGAGCTATGCATTTGGACGAAGTTCCTGCCCGCTCATCGCGAAATCTGAAATTTCTTGAAATATTGTCCTAGATGGCACTAGTCTCAATTTGATAGCACTTTCGTTTTCGACCTTTATTAACAGGCGAATAATCACATTAGATAGTTTTGTGCCACTACGGTGAAAAAATTTAGGTGCCACTACTGAAAAAAAAGATCAGTGTCGAGTGAAACTAATATTAGAAAAGATGGGGATGTTTTTTTGACGCCATAAAAATGGCAAAAACAGGCGGGGGATTTTTGACATCGTGCGACCTGCACGACTCTATATAGAAAGAGTCGTGCAACGGGCATGCTTTATTCGGGGGCGTGGTCGCGCAAAAACACCAGATTGTCCGGTTTCGACTGTTCAGCACTGTAGCGATAACCCTGAACATCGAACTGCTTGAGCTGGGCTGGATCGTTGATGCCTTCCTGGATCACGAAACGGCTCATCAAACCACGGGCCTTTTTCGCGTAGAAACTGATGATCTTGTACTGGCCGTTTTTCAGATCCTTGAAGTCGGCATTGATGATTCGCGCATTCAACGCGGTGCGTTTGACAGCAGAAAAGTACTCGTTGGACGCCAGGTTGAGCAGCAAATCATCGCCTTGCTCGGCCAATGCTTCATTCAGCCATTCACTGATGCGCGTGCCCCAGAACGCGTACAAATCCTTGCCGCGCGCGTTGGCCAGTTTGGTGCCCATTTCCAGGCGATAGGGTTGCATCAGATCCAGCGGGCGCAGCAGGCCATAAAGGCCCGAGAGCATGCGCAGGTGTTTTTGTGCGTAATCGAAATTCGCTTGACTGAAGGACTGGGCGTCGAGACCGGTGTAGACGTCACCCTTGAATGCGAGCAGGGCCTGCTTGGCGTTTTCCGGGGTGAAGGCTGGCGTCCAGCTGCCGAAACGTGCGGCGTTGAGCCCGCCGATCTTGTCTGAGACGTGCATCAATTCGCTGATCTGCGCTGGCGACAGCTCACGCAATTGCTGAATCAGCTCCTGAGAGTGGTCGAGGTATTGCGGCTGGGTGAAGCGCTCGGTCGCCGGCGGTGTTTCGTAATCGAGGGTCTTGGCGGGGGAAATCACCATCAGCATGAAGTCGTCTCCTTTAATCGTGGGGGCGATTCTAGGGGGTTGTCGGTGTTGACTCCAGCTATCAAGTCCATAGGTGATCGACGGCTGGCCCCAATCCCCCGTGGGAGCGAGCCTGCTCGCGAAAGCAGTGCATCAGTCGACTTCTATGGCGGATCTGAATCCGTATTCGCGAGCAGGCTCGCTCCCACATGGGAATCTGTGTTGCTGAGGGAACTGTATGGGATCAGCTATAGTGCCGCCCGGGTTTTGTTACGGAGACATCCCATTGCGCATTGTTCTTTTATTCACCGCGTGGCTATTGAGCTTAGGTGCCGTTGCGGCGCCGGGCGATGTGGCGACGCTGGATCGCAGTACCTGGCCGGAGCAACTGAGCAGCCCTACGCTGTTCGACGTGGCGTCGCGGGCGGAAATCCTCATGTTCGCCCGCGGTCTGCTGGGCACCGAGTCGATGGACGAAGCCGCCCTGGCCCAGCGCCTGGGGCTGCGCACGGTCAATATCGACGCGGTTAATAGCCTGCGCCAACGGCTGTGGCAGCGTCTGCTGGCCAACTACAACTTCGCTCAGCAGAGCTGCGATCAGGACGCCTCGTTCTGCTTCCTCGTCGAAGACTTGCCGACTCTGCGCGAGCAAGCCGCCAAGTTCGTGGTCAGCGATGACAGCTATTACACCAAGTGGGCCGAGCCAAGCCGGATCTTCCATTTGCTCTATCTGGACGAGTTGATGCGCAAGGCTGCGCTTTCGCCTCAGAACAGCAACGAATTCGATCGTTTTGGCGACTACGAGCGCAACGGCGAGGAAATGCATGACCGGCTGTTTCTGCTGACCTTCGACAGCGCCGCCAACGTGCAACCGGACAACACCGACTGGCTCACCGAGTACCTGCGCAAGGCGAACATGAGCGGCACGTTCTTCATGCTTGGCAAGGATATTCAGGCGCGGCTGGGTGACCGTTCGGTAAGCAACCTGCAAGCGGCGTTTTCGCAACAATGCGTCGGCGTGCAGGGTTGGGAGTTCCGTTCCCACAGCCATTGGCAGGACTGGCAGGACTCGGTGCGGCGCAGCGCTGATCTGGTCAGGAACAAATTGCCGGAAAACTACGTGCCGCTGTTCCGCCCGCCGGATGGCCAGCGCCGCAGTGACGCACAAGGTTTCTTCAATAGCCAGGGTCTGCAAGTGGCGTTGTGGGACATCGACGCCCAGGATGGCGCGGGCAAACTCAAGGGGCCCCAGAGCGCGCAGCGGGTGCTGACCCTGATGCTTTTGTGGCGCCATGGAGTGATCAATTTCAACATGAAGCAGGATGCGGTGAAGACCGCGATGCCGTGGCTGATCACACAAACTGCGCAAAGTGGCATCGGCTGGGAGGATTGTCAGGACGCGTTTCGCTGAGAAACGGCAAAAGCCCGGAAACATTGGGCTTGGGGTGATTTTTTTGGAGGTTTCGGTGCAGGTGGACTTCCGACTCTAACGGGGGCAGGGCGGTCCGCCAAGGGCTTTTCGTCACTTTGCAAAATAAACTTAAAAAAACCGTCAAAGTGCTTTTTTATGTCATGGGTTTTGGAGTATTACGAAGACAGACCGCCGAAACCTGCAACACAGGTGGCGTCTTCCAAGACCCGTTTGTTTGCAGTCACTTGAATCTCCGCAGGTGAGATTTCGGCAGTCACTTCGAGGCGCAGCACCGCCAAGGTATTGCGTCTACTGGCTCTGACATAGGTGACCGAGTATGGATGATCACGGACGTAGCCCTTCCTCCAACCAGCCAATCCTTTATGTACTCGATACCAACGTATTGATTCACGATCCAAACGCCCTGCTTAATTTCGAAGAACACCACGTCGCGATCCCGATGACCGTGCTTGAGGAGTTGGACAAGCTCAAGAGCGGGCATCATAGCGTTGCCGCCGAATGCCGCCAGGCGATCCGGCTGATCGACAAGACCCTGGGTGACGCCTCCCCCGAGGACGTCGAACTGGGTGTGCCGATCCAGCGCGGCAAGAGCGGGCCGAAGGGCTTGCTGTCAATTCTGATGAGCAAAAAGGCCGAGTCGAACCTGATTCTGCCCGAGCACCTGAACGACAACAAAATCATCAACCAGTTGATCGACCTGCACACCCGTGATCCGCAGAAAGCTGTGGTGCTGGTCACCAAAGACATCAACATGCGCCTCAAGGCGCGCGCCTGCGGGATCGCGGCCGAGGACTACAGCACCGACCAACTGGTCGATGACGTGTCCCTGCTACCCAACGGCTACCACAACATGACCGGTTCTTTCTGGGACCGCGTGAGCAAGGTCGAAACCCGTCAGGACCACGGCCGCACCTGGCATCAGGTGCAACTGATCGACAACCTTCCGGCGGTACACATCAACGAGTTCATCATTGACGAACAGGGCTTTGTCGGCTGGATCAAGGAAATCCAGGAAGACAAACTGCTGATCCTCGACCTGCATCAGGAACCGCTGCTGCACCAGGAAGCCTGGGGCCTCAAGCCGCGCGACATCTATCAGAGCCTGGCGCTGTACGCACTGCTTGATCCGGACATCCATCTGGTCAACCTGTCCGGCGCTGCCGGTTCCGGTAAAACCATTCTGGCGCTGGCCGCTGCGATCGAGCAGACCATGGTCAGCAAGCGTTATCGCCGCATCATCGCCACCCGCAGTGTGCAGGGTCTGGATCAGGAGATCGGCTTCCTGCCGGGCACCGAAGCGGAAAAAATGGAGCCTTGGCTCGGCGCCATCACCGACAACCTCGAAGCCTTGCACATGGATGACGAAAACACCCATGGCAGCGTCGACTACATCCTCAGCAAAGTGCCGTTGCAGTTCAACTCGCTCAACTACAGTCGCGGTCGCAGCGTCCAGCAGAGCCTGATCCTGATC
>NZ_JBIUWI010000064.1:12310-23892 GCF_044743385.1 Pseudomonas sp. NPDC087639
GACACCCCTTACCTGTCCGCGACCAGCTCCGGGCTGACCTACCTGACCGAACGCTTCAAGGATTTCCCCAACGGTGTGCACATCACCCTGCAAGGGGTGCCTCGCTCAATCCTGGCCGAATACGCCGAATCGCATCTGTAATCCTTCCAACAGAACCGGGCGGCCCAACATCCGCCCGGTTTTTTATGCCCTATACGAAGAACGCCATATTCAAGCGTGCGGAAATTTGACCCGCAGGTTTACAATCCCCGCTCCTGATCAGGAGTAATCCCGTGCTGACTCATCTCGATTCCCAAGGTCGCGCCAACATGGTCGACGTCACCGAAAAAGCCGTGACGTTCCGTGAAGCGACGGCCCAAGCGCTGGTGCGCATGCTCCCCGAAACTCTGCAGATGATCGTCAGTGGCGGCCATCCCAAAGGCGACGTGTTTGCCGTAGCGCGTATTGCCGGCATTCAGGCGGCGAAGAAAACCAGCGATCTGATTCCCCTGTGCCATCCGCTGATGCTCACCGGCGTCAAAGTCGAACTCAGCGCTGAAGGCGAAGACGCCGTGCGCATCGTCGCCCGTTGCAAACTGTCCGGGCAGACCGGCGTCGAGATGGAAGCGCTGACCGCTGCCAGCGTCGCTGCGCTGACTATCTATGACATGTGCAAAGCCGTGGATCGCGGCATGACCATCGAAAGCGTGAAGCTGCTGGAGAAGGTGGGTGGCAAGAGCGGTCACTTCCAGGCGGAGCAACCATGAACGTGACCGTGAGGTTTTTTGCCCGTTACCGTGAAGCACTGGGTGTTGATTCGGTAAAGGTCGAAGGCGATTTCGCCACTGTTGATGACGTGCGCGCTTTGTTGGCCAAGCGTGATGGCGCCGAGGTGTTGTGCGAACAGAACTTGATGTGCGCGCGCAACGAAGACCTCTGCCAACTCGATGAGCCTGTTACCGATGGCGACGAAGTGGCGTTCTTCCCGACCGTGACCGGAGGCTGAGCCATGGCAATTCGCGTGCAGGCCAAGCCGTTCGACCCGGGTGCTGAAGTCAACGCGATGCATGCGGCCAATGTCGGCGTCGGCGCGGTGGTGAGTTTTGTCGGCTACGTGCGCGACTTCAACGATGGCCTCGATGTGGCCGGCATGTTCCTTGAACACTACCCGGGCATGACCGAAAAGGCCCTGGGCAAAATTGCCGTCGAAGCCGAGCAGCGTTGGCCGTTGTTGAAGTTGGAAGTGCTGCACCGCATCGGCGCGCTGGAACCGGGCGAGCCGATTGTCTTTGTCGGCGCCGCCAGTGCCCATCGCCAGGCAGCATTCGATGCCTGCGCTTTCGTCATGGACTACCTGAAAACCCGTGCGCCGTTCTGGAAGAAAGAAAACACCAGCGACGGCCCGCGCTGGGTGGAAGGGCGCGACAGTGATCACGCCGCCGCCGATCGCTGGAAGAAGTAATTCCTGTAGCGCCCTTTAGTCTGTCTTCGCGAGCAGGCTCGCTCCCACATTGGATCTTCATGAACGCAGATATTGTGTTCGCTACAGATCCCCCGTGGGAGCGAGCCTGCTCGCGAAGGCGTCATCTGCATCACCAAAATCCTCTCTCTTTGCCCGATTGACGAAATGTACATATAAGTCCAACATGGATTTATAAGTACAAAAAGTTTCAATCTTGCCGCTCGTAGTTCCCCGCTCCCAGCTGCTCTTCTTCGTCTTGCCAAACCAACAACAACCCGCGAGAGAACGAACATGAAGAAACTCCCCCTCATCACCGGTCTGGCCCTTAGCCTGCTGGCGTGCACCAGCTCGTTTGCCGCCGAGAAAACCCTGCGCATCGGCATCGAAGCCGCTTACCCACCCTTCGCCTCGAAAACCGACAAAGGTGAAATCGTCGGTTTCGACTACGACATCGGCAATGCCCTGTGCGCGCAGATGAAGGTCAAATGCGTGTGGGTCGAGGGTGAATTCGACGGTCTGATTCCTTCCCTGAAAGTGAAGAAAATCGACATGGCGCTGTCGTCCATGACGATCAACGAAGACCGCAAGAAGTCAGTGGATTTCACCCACAAGTACTACTTCACTTCGTCGCGACTGGTGATGAAGGACGGCGCCACGGTCGATGACCAGTACGCCAGCCTCAAGGGCAAGAACGTCGGCGTACAGCGTGCGACCACCACCGACCGTTATGCCACCGAGGTGTTCGAACCCAAGGGCGTCAACGTCAAGCGCTACAGCAACAACGAAGAAATCTACATGGACCTGGCGGCCGGTCGTCTTGACGCGATTTTTGCCGACACCATTCCACTGAGCGACTTCCTGTCGATGCCGCGCGGCAAGGGCTATGCGTTTGTCGGGCCGGAGCTGAAGGATCCGAAATACGTCGGTGAGGGTGCGGGGATTGCGGTGCGCAAGGGCAATTCCGAGTTGGTCAGCCAGTTGAATGGCGCGATTGATGGCATTCGCGCCAGTGGCGAATATCAGAAGATTTCCGAGAAGTACTTCAAGTCCGATATATACGGTGATTGATAGTCCGCCATCGCTGGCAAGCCAGCTCCCACATTGTCTGCGTCGAGCACAAATATGTGATCACCGCAGAACCTGTGGGAGCTGGCTTGCCAGCGATGGGGCCAGAAAAATCACCGCAGATTTTCAGCCCTTCAATTCCTTCAAATGCTTGTACACCGTCGCCCGCCCCATGTTCAGCACGTTGGCCACATAGTTTGAGGCGCTCTTGCCCTTGAACGCGCCCTCGGCGTGCAGCGCCAGCACCAGTTCGCGTTTGTGATCGCGGGTCAGCAGATTAAGGCTCAGTTGTCGTTCGCGCAGCCACGCATGCAGGAAGGTGTTGATGCGCTCCTGCCAGTCATCGCGAAACAGTGAATCCGGTTGTGGAATCAGTTTGCTGGGCGAGAGAAACAGATCCAGCGCAGCCTTGGCATTTTCGAACAGCGAAATATTCAGATTGATGCACAGCACCGCCAGCGGATGGTCTTCGCTGTCGCGCAAGACTGTGCTCAGACTGCGAATTTTCTGGCCATCCCAGTTGAGTTTTTCGTACGGGCCGATATTTCGCTCGCTGACGTCTTCGCTGAGCATGTCTTCCAGCGATGACTCGTCGCCGATCTCGCGTTTGGACAAGTTGTTGGCGATGTAGTCGACCTTCTGCGTGCGCAAATCGTGCAGCACCACTTCGGCGTGAGGAAAGAACAGCGTGGCGATGGCGTCGGCGATGGCACGGAAGTTATCCATTGCCGGGTCGAATTCGGGGGCGGTCATGACAGTGGAGCTCCAGGCAGCGTCAACGCCTCCGTAAACAGGAGGCGCTGCGAGTGTGCCGCAATCCGTTGGGCGCGTCATCCGGACGGCGGATCAGGCGAGGCGGGCAGGGGATAGCATGCTGCTGTCCAGCCCGAACTGGTGCAGGTGCTCGGGTAGCGGTTCACCGCGCACCAATGCCGCACTGGCCTGGCCCATTGCCGGTGATGTCTGTATGCCGTAGCCGCCCTGCGCCGCTACCCAAAACAGCCCCGGCACCTGCTGATCGAAACCGCTGAGCAAGTCGCCGTCGGCGACAAAATTGCGCAGGCCGGCCCAGGTGCGGGTCGGGCGGCGGATGGTCAGGGTCGTGGCCTCCTCGATCTGGTAGATGCCCATGGCAATATCCAGTTCTTCCGGCTGCACATCGTGGGGTTCGACCGGGTCGGCGTTGGCCGGCGAGCCGAGAAACATGCCCGCATCGGGTTTCATGTAGAACGATTCGTCGAGGCTGACCAGCATCGGCCAATGGTGAATATCCACGCCTTCGGGCCCGGCAAAAATGAATGCGGCACGGCGTTTTGGTTGCAGGCCCAGCGATCGGGCGCCGGCCATTTCACCGACCTTGTCGGCCCAGGCTCCAGCGGCGTTGATGATCACCGGAGCGCTGAACGTCTGGCCGTTGGTCTGCACATGCCAAATACCGTTGGCGTCGCGATCAAGGCTCACCACCTGGCAATCGGTATGCACTTCGCCTTTATTGCGACGGATACCGCGCAGGTAACCCTGATGCAGGGCGTCGGTGTCGATATCGCAAGCCGTCGGGTCGTAGATCGCGCCGTGGACTTTTTCCCGGCGCAGGATCGGCAGGCGCGCGCAGGCTTCGTCGGCGCTGAGCATTTGCATCTGTGGCACCGTGGCTTTGGCGCTGAGGTACTGGTTATTCAGTTCGGCGGCGTCACCGGTGAAGTCCACGGTCATTTCGCCGCGCGGGGTCAGCAGCGGGTGCTCGCAGAAGCCGGGCGGTGGATTGTCGAAGAACTCACGGCTGGCCTGGGTCAGCGCGCGTACTTGCGGTGTGCCATACGCGGCGGTGAACAGTGCGGCGGAACGTCCGGTGGAGTGATAGGCCGGATGGGATTCACGTTCCAGCACGATGACTTTGGCGTGCGGTGACAGCCAGAAGCCGGTGGAAGCGCCAGCAATTCCGCCGCCGATGATGATGAAATCTGCCTGGCTCATGAAAATCTCCAAGGGTTACGAGAACTTGTGTAGGGGATTCGAGGTGTTAGCGCTGTAATTGGTAAACCGCATTCGCCAGGGCAATGTCTTCAAGACCCAGACCAATGGAGCGGAAAAACACGTGACGGTCGTAACCGGGCCGCTGCACTTTCTCGCTGAGCAGATCCGCGAGGTCGCCGATGATCGAATCCTTGTCCCAGCCGTGCTGCTCGGCGGCAATCAACATCTCACCCGCCGAACCCGGCGTGGTCAGACGATAGTCGCAGAACACCTGCATGTCGCTGAGGCTCTGCGGTGGCACTTCATGGGCGCGTGGGGCGTTGGTGCTGATCGAGGTGATCAGTGCCGGTTTGCTCAGGGTGGCCGGGTCGAGCACGGGACCTGCGGACGAGGTGCAGAGCATGATCACGTCGGCATCGGCGATCGCCGCTTCACGGCTGTCGGCGATCTTCAGGTCTGGAGCAATGGTTTTCAGCAAAGCCTGAGTGTCACGGTCTTCGGTCAGCGAAGGCGAGTACAGGCTGATGCTCTGCCAGTCGCGCAGTGATTTCACGTAGTGCAGGTGCGCTTGGGCTACCTTGCCGCTGCCGATGATCGCCAGTCGCCGCGCATCCAGCGGGGCGAGGGCATCGACGGCCACTGCGGTAGTCGCAGCCGTGCGCGCCGTAGTCAGTTCACCGGCATCGCACAGCAACAATGGTTGGCCGGTTTGCATCGACATCAGCAGCGTCCACGCGGTGACGAGTGCGCCTTGCTCGCGAACGATGTACGGCGAAGTCTTCACGCCATACACGCCGTCCTCGGCCAACACCCCCAGGTAATTGATGAAGTCACCGGCGCCCTTCGGGAATTCCACCCGTTGCTGCGCCGGCTGCACCGCGTTGCCGGCAGCGAGGTCGCGGAACAGCTTGCGCAGGATTTGCGGCACGTCAATCCGTGTCAGCAGCTCATGGGCCTGGGTTTGGTCGATCACGTAGGGCGTACTGGACATGTCAGGCTCCGGAAGTGAAATCTAAACTAATTTGTCCATTATGGACTTTTAGTTTTATCGGGCAAGCACCTGTTGAAAAATCCGGACGAAAAAAAAGCGCAGTCCGTATCCGGCTGCGCTTCTCTTTTATGACGTCGTTTACTGCGGACGCGCGCGCTCAACCGCGCGCAACAAATGCGTTGGCGGCGTTTCACAGCTGATCTTGCGGCCCAGCTTCTCTTCGATGGACGGCAACTGGTAGGAGTCGTCCTCACCGGCGAAGCTGATAGACACGCCATCGGCGCCGGCACGACCGGTACGGCCGATGCGGTGCACGTAGTCGTCCGGGACTTCCGGCAGGGTGAAGTTGATCACGTGGCTGATGCCGTCGATGTGGATGCCGCGACCGGCAACATCGGTAGCGACCAGCACGCGAATCTTGCCTTCGCGGAAGCCTTCCAGGGTTTTGATGCGTTTGTGCTGCGGGACGTCGCCGGACAGTTGCGCGGCGTTGATGCCATCACGCACGAGGCGTTCTTCGATGCGCCGCACTTCGTCCTTGCGGTTGGCAAACACGATCACCCGTTCCCAGCCGTTATCGTTGACCAGGTTGAAGAGCAGTTTGTACTTGTCGGCACCGGCCACGGCATAGATGTGCTGTTCGACGTTTTCGTTGGCGACGTTCTGCGACTCGATTTCGACGATCGACGGGTCGGTGGTCCATTGCTTGGCCAGGTTCATTACGTCTTCGGTGAAGGTCGCGGAGAACAGCAATGTCTGACGTTCGCTTTTCGGCGGGGTCTGGCGAATGATCTGGCGTACTTGCGGGATGAAACCCATGTCGAGCATGCGGTCGGCTTCGTCCAGCACCATCACTTCGACCATGTCCAGGTGCACGTCGCCGCGCTGGTTGAAGTCGAGCAAGCGGCCCGGCGTCGCGACGAGGATGTCGCAGTGGCGCGCTTCGAGGTGCTTGAGCTGCTTGTCGAAGTCCATGCCGCCCACGAACGTCATCACGTTCAGGCCGGTGTACTTGGTCAGGTCGGCGGCGTCTTTGGCGATCTGCACCACCAGCTCACGGGTCGGCGCGATAATCAGGGCGCGGGGTTCGCCCATGTAGCGCTCTTTCGGCGGCGGCGTCTGCAGCAATTGGGTGATGATCGAGATCAGGAACGCGGCGGTCTTGCCGGTGCCGGTCTGGGCGCGACCGATGGCATCTTTGCCGGCGAGGGTGAAACCCAGCACCTGCGCCTGGATCGGCGTGCAATACGGGAAGCCCAGGTCCTGGATGGCGTGCATCAGTTCCGGAGACAGTTTGAAATCGTGAAAGCGGGTTTTGCCTTCCTGCGGCTCGACGGCGAAGTCTTCGAGTTTCCACGGGATGACCGGTGCCTTTGGCTTCGGTTCGCGGCGAGGCCTGGCCGGTTTCGGCGCTTCGCTGTGCACGCTTTCTGCAACAGGAGCAGCAGATGAAGGGGCGACGGCGGCCGGTTGTGACTCTTGTTTCGGTGCCGCTACGGTAGCGGGGCGGTCGGCCTGGCGGGCATCGCTGCGATGGCCGGGGGCGTGCGACGGCGCACTGGGAACTGGCGCGAGCTGCTCAGCCTCGCTTTTACCGAACATCTTCTTGAGTGCTTTGAGCACGGTCATCTCATCAATTGGTTAAGGAATGTACGCCGGCCAGTGTAATGCAAGAAACGGGCGCGGCGTAGGGGGAGGGATCAAAGGGGATTGCCGAGGGAGAAAACAGCCCGCGTGATCAGCGCAGGCGTTCGCTCAGCCACACGCCGATGTCGCGAATTTCTTCGGGTAACACTTCGTGCTCCATTGGGTATTCCTGCCATGTCACGGTGACACCATGAGCCTTCAGATACTCATAGGCGGTACGCCCCATCGAGTTCTGCACCACGTTGTCGAACTGACCGTGCAGCGACAGCACCGGAATGCGCTGCTGGCTGGCGGACAATTCCAGCTCATCGCTGAAAGTCGGCGCGTACGTCGACAGCGCCAACACACCACCCAATGGCCCCTGCCATTTCAAAAACGCAGTGTGGAACACCACAGCGCCGCCCTGGGAAAAACCTGCCAGGAAAATCCGCGAGGCGTCTATTCCGCTGGCCCGTTGCTCTTCGATCAATTCGATGATGCGGTCGGCGGACGCTTCCAGCTCATCGCGGTCGATCGCCCGCGCCGGGCTCATGGCCTTGATGTCGTACCAGCTCGGCATGGCATATCCGCCATTAATAGTCACTGGACGGGTCGGCGCCTGCGGCAGGACAAAGCGCGTGCTGAGCAGGCTTTCCTGCAACGCTTCAGCCACCGGCAGGAAATCGTAACGATCGGCGCCGAGGCCGTGCAGCCAGATCACGCAGGCATCTGCGGGCTTAACAGGCTGAAGAATCAAGGGCTCGGTCATGGTTGCTCCAAATATGTGCGGGCGCTCTCATTGAGTGCGTGATTCGAGTGCGCGTCCGGGTGATCCGTTAATTAGATGTCGCAAGGGTACAAGTTTTGCTATTGACCTGTCGCTGAACCGCTTCCGGGGCCGGTGTGGTACGGGCTTTGCTATGGAGGACATTGTACGAAGCGTCCTACGGGTGTCGGTAACACTATCAGTGTACGACTCGCGACGGGATAGCAACGAATCCGGTGATGGATGTTCGCCAATGGCCGCTACGGGCTTAGCGAACGTGAAAGGGCTACAGCCCGTTCGGCCGATTGGTGAGAAGTGAGTTGTCCATGATGTGGATTTTCTCCTACTAGACTCATAGCGAAGGTCCTACGTCGGTTGACCCTAAAAAAAGCCAACACGGGTCAGCAATGCCTCAAAAGGGTGCGACTGGACTCAAGCTCCGACACAACAAGAGCAAAACTGGAGGTTTGAATGAAGATGTTGAAATCCACTCTGGCGATCGTGACTGCAGCAACAGTTCTCGGCGTCAGCGGGTTCGCTCAGGCGGGTGCAACCCTGGATGCCGTGCAGAAGAAAGGTTTCGTGCAATGTGGCGTGAGCGACGGTCTGCCGGGCTTCTCGGTACCGGACGCTACCGGCAAGATCCTCGGCATCGACGCTGACTTCTGCCGCGCAGTGGCCGCTGCCGTATTCGGCGACGCGACCAAGGTCAAATTCAGTCAGTTGAACGCCAAGGAGCGCTTCACCGCGCTGCAGTCCGGCGAGATCGACATCCTGTCGCGCAACACCACCATGACCAGTTCCCGTGATGCGGGCATGGGCCTGAAATTCCCGGGCTTCATTACCTACTACGATGGCATCGGCTTCCTGGTGAACAACAAGCTGGGCGTGAAGAGTGCCAAAGAGCTGGACGGCGCAACCATCTGCATCCAGGCCGGTACTACCACCGAGCTCAACGTTTCCGACTACTTCCGCGGCAACGGTCTGAAATACACCCCGATCACGTTCGACACCTCCGATGAAAGCGCCAAGTCGCTGGAATCCGGTCGTTGCGACGTACTGACCTCGGATAAATCCCAGCTGTTCGCCCAGCGCAGCAAACTGGCTTCGCCGAAGGACTACGTGGTTCTGCCGGAAACCATTTCCAAGGAACCACTGGGTCCAGTCGTGCGTAACGGCGACGACGAGTGGCTGGCCGTGGTGCGCTGGACTGGCTACGCCATGCTCAACGCTGAAGAGGCCGGCATCACTTCGAAGAATGTCGAAGCCGAAGCCAAATCGACCAAGAATCCGGACGTCGCTCGTATGCTCGGTGCTGACGGTGAATACGGCAAAGACCTGAAACTGCCGAAGGACTGGGTCGTGCAGGTCGTCAAGCAGGTCGGCAACTACGGTGAAGTGTTCGAGAAAAACCTCGGCAAGAACACTCCGCTGGAAATCGACCGTGGCCTGAACGCCCTGTGGAACAACGGCGGCATTCAGTACGCACCACCAGTGCGCTAATGGTTCTATCACCCGGCGGGCCAACCGCCGGGTGATGTTCTTGTTCCATTTTTTCCGGGGCACTTCATGCAAAATTCAATCGGCGCACCAAAGCAGAGGCTTAGCCTCAGCGATCCGCGAGTGCGCGCCTGGGTATTTCAGATCGTCACTATCGTGGCCGTCGTCTCCCTGGGCTGGTTCCTGTTCGATAACACACAAACCAACCTTGAACACCGGGGCATCACCTCCGGCTTCAGCTTTCTGGAGCGCAGTGCCGGGTTCGGCATCGCTCAAACCCTGATCGACTACACCGAAGCGGACAGCTATGCCCGCGTGTTTGTGATCGGTCTGCTCAATACATTACTGGTGACCTTCATCGGCGTGATCCTGGCGACTCTGCTGGGTTTCATCATTGGTGTCGCGCGTCTTTCGCCGAACTGGATCATCAGCAAGCTGGCGACCGTGTATGTGGAAGTCTTCCGCAACATTCCGCCCCTGCTGCAAATCCTGTTCTGGTACTTCGCGGTGTTCCTGACCATGCCGGGACCGCGCAACAGCCACAACTTCGGCGACACTTTCTTTGTCAGCAGCCGTGGCCTGAACATGCCGGCCGCGCTGGCGGCTGACGGCTTCGGGGCATTCGCGATCAGTGTTGTGGTGGCCATCGTCGGCGTCGTGCTGATGTGCCGCTGGGCCAACAAGCGCTTCGAAGCGACCGGTGTGCCATTCCACAAGTTCTGGGTGGGTCTGGCGATATTGCTGGTGATCCCGAGTTTGTGCGCGCTGATCTTCGGCGCTCCGCTGCACTGGGAAATGCCCGAGCTCAAGGGCTTCAACTTCGTTGGCGGCTGGGTGCTTATCCCGGAACTGCTGGCCTTGACCCTGGCCTTGACCGTTTACACCGCGGCTTTTATCGCCGAGATCGTGCGTTCGGGGATCAAGTCGGTCAGCCACGGCCAAACCGAAGCGGCCCGTTCGCTCGGTTTGCGTGAAGGCCCGACCCTGCGCAAGGTGATCATTCCTCAGGCGCTGCGGGTGATCATCCCGCCGCTGACCAGCCAATACCTCAACCTGGCGAAGAACTCCTCGCTGGCCGCCGGTATCGGTTATCCGGAAATGGTTTCGCTGTTCGCCGGCACCGTGCTGAACCAGACCGGTCAGGCGATCGAAGTGATTGCGATCACCATGAGCGTGTACCTGGCGATCAGTATCAGCATTTCCCTGCTGATGAACTGGTACAACAAGCGCATTGCGCTGATCGAGCGGTAAGGAAAAGCGCATGAGTACTCATACTTTCAAACCCGACATGCCCCCTCCGAGCAGTAGCATCGGCGCAGTGGCATGGATGCGCGCGAACATGTTCTCCAGTTGGCTCAACACCTTGCTGACGCTGTTCGCGTTCTACCTGATCTACCTGATCGTTCCGCCGATTCTGGGGTGGGCGATCATCGACGCCAACTGGATCGGTACCACCCAGGCCGATTGCACCAAGGAGGGCGCCTGCTGGGTGTTCATCCAGCAACGATTCGGTCAGTTCATGTATGGCTACTACCCGACCGGCCTGCGCTGGCGCGTGGACCTGACCGTGTGGCTGGCAGTGATCGGCGTGGCGCCACTGTTCATCTCGCGCTTCCCGCGTAAAGCGGTGTACGGGCTGAGCTTTCTGGTGATCTATCCGATTGTCGCCTGGTGCCTGCTGCACGGCGGCGTATTCGGCCTGCAAACCGTTGCGACCAGCCAATGGGGCGGCTTGATGCTGACGCTGGTGATCGCCACCGTCGGTATCGCTGGAGCCTTGCCGCTTGGCATCGTGCTGGCGCTGGGTCGTCGTTCGAACATGCCGGCGATTCGTGTGGTTTGCGTGACCTTCATCGAGTTCTGGCGCGGCGTGCCGTTGATCACGGTGCTGTTCATGTCTTCGGTAATGCTGCCGCTGTTCCTGCCCGAAGGCATGAACTTCGACAAGCTGCTGCGGGCGCTGATCGGCGTGATCCTGTTCCAGTCGGCCTACGTGGCTGAAGTGGTGCGCGGCGGTCTGCAAGCGATCCCTAAAGGTCAGTACGAAGCGGCCGCTGCGATGGGCCTGGGCTACTGGCGTTCGATGGGCCTGGTGATTCTGCCGCAAGCCCTGAAGCTGGTGATCCCCGGCATCGTCAACACCTTCATTGCGCTGTTCAAGGACACCAGTCTGGTGATCATCATCGGCCTCTTTGACCTGCTCAACAGCGTCAAGCAAG
>NZ_JBIUWI010000064.1:23902-31601 GCF_044743385.1 Pseudomonas sp. NPDC087639
GCCGATCCGAAATGGCTGGGCATGGCCACCGAAGGCTACGTGTTCGCCGCCCTGGTGTTCTGGATTTTCTGTTTTGGTATGTCGCGCTATTCCATGCATCTGGAACGCAAGCTCGACACTGGCCACAAGCGTTAGGAGTTCTCTGTAAATGAGCGAAGCAATCAAAAAGCCTGTGGGTCCTGAAGGCATCATTCAGATGCAGGGCGTCAACAAGTGGTACGGCCAGTTCCACGTGCTGAAAGACATCAACCTCAACGTCAAGCAGGGCGAGCGCATTGTGCTGTGCGGCCCGTCGGGTTCCGGCAAGTCGACCACCATCCGCTGCCTCAATCGTCTGGAAGAACACCAGCAGGGCCGCATCGTCGTGGATGGCGTGGAACTGACCAACGATCTGAAGCAGATCGAAGCGATCCGCCGTGAAGTCGGCATGGTGTTCCAGCACTTCAATCTGTTCCCGCACCTGACCATTTTGCAGAACTGCACCCTGGCACCGATGTGGGTGCGCAAGATGCCCAAGCGCAAGGCCGAGGAAATCGCCATGCATTACCTGGAACGCGTACGCATTCCGGAGCAGGCGCATAAATTCCCGGGGCAACTGTCCGGTGGTCAGCAGCAGCGTGTGGCGATCGCTCGCGCGCTGTGCATGAAACCGAAAATCATGCTGTTCGACGAACCAACCTCGGCACTCGATCCGGAAATGGTGAAAGAGGTTCTGGACACCATGATCGGCCTGGCCGAAGACGGCATGACCATGCTCTGCGTGACCCACGAAATGGGCTTTGCCCGCACCGTGGCGAATCGCGTGATCTTCATGGACAAGGGCGAGATCGTTGAGCAAGCGGCGCCGAATGACTTCTTCGATAATCCGCAGAATGATCGGACGAAGCTGTTCTTGAGTCAGATCTTGCATTGATGGTTGATGCTTGAAAACGAACCCGGCCTTGTGCCGGGTTTGTTTTTTGTGGGGTCAGGAAAAGGTCAGGGTTTCGTCTTCTTTGTGCACTGTATCCTTGAACCCTCTCAAATCTGCCCCTTCGCCCAAGGCGCGCGCATCGGTGAGCAGGTGTGGGTGGCGATCAAGCAAGCGCATCAGCACTATCAAAGCTTTCGGTGGGAGCGAGTCGCCGCGTTCGTATCGTGAAAATGCGTTATGTCCACCACCCGACAACAACAGCACCGCTTCCTTTTGTGACAGATGCAGCTTGCGGCGGATGCGCTTCATCTCGTTACCGATCATTTGTCGGCCAGCAATGACTAGCTCGTCGCTCGCATCTGAATAACGCTGCGCGCTATTGGGGTCGAGTATGACCTCCCCGCATGCCTGACATTCCCATCCAGACAAATCATCAAGCCGACGCTCCATGCCTTTTACGCTCATGGTTTCAGCGCGACCCTCGAAGTGCCGCATTCCTTCAGGTGCTCCGCAACTGAAGCATTGTTTTGTGTTCATGGTTTTTTCTCCTTGAAGGAGATCACCGGAGGCTCACCGCCTGAGCAATAAGTGACCTTGATGTAGATCTCCAGATCATGCGAAGTGATGTGATACACGTCTTGCCAAACCCGATGGTCGCTATAAGTCGTCATCGATTTGTACAACATCCTGTTTTGCAGTTCGAAACGACGTCCAGCATTTCCCTGAGGCTCAGGCCCATGTCTCGACCGCTTTTGCGCGCAGTCCCTGTAAATGCGTTTATCCCAAGCCTTCTGACATCCTCCTTGATCACCACCAGGTTGTAGTGGGGTGTGTTCTTCTCCATAAGAAATCTTGAACCTCTCCCTGAAATTACCCTTAAAGGGTAATTTTGACCAATCGAAAATCCCGCTCCATGTGTCTCCGATTGACCCTAGGTGGTTGCCGTCCTACACGAGTCTGACTAACATGTCAGAAAATTCATCCTATGATTGGATGAAAGGGCGAATCCTATGTCAGAAATTTCTCCACTTATTAAGCGATCCCTGGTCGATCAGGCCTTGGATCAGTTGCGCCAGCGCATCAACAGCGGCGTCTGGCAGGTCGGCGAGCGTCTGCCGACCGAACCCGAGCTGTGCGCCGAGTTGGGCATCAGCCGCAACACCGTGCGTGAAGCCATGCGGGTGCTGGCGTTTTCCGGGTTGATCGAAATCCGTCAGGGCGACGGCAGTTACCTGCGTGCGGTGGTGGACCCGCTGGACACGCTCAAGGCGCTGTCCCGTTGCTCGCCGGAGCAGGCCCGGGAAACCCGGCACATCCTTGAAGTCGAGGCCATCGGCCTGGCGGCATTACGCCGTACCGATGAAGACCTCGCCGCGTTGCGTGAAGCGCTCGGCACTAGCGGCAGCCATTACCACGGCGATCTCGACACCTACATCGCCTGCGATCTGGTGTTTCACCGCCGTTTGGTCGACGCCGCGCACAACCCGACCCTTAGCGAGCTGTATCGCTATTTCTCCAGCATCGTCGGCGCGCAATTGCGTCAGACCCTGAACATCGTCCCGCGCCGTCAGGAAGTGTTCGACCTGCACATCGAGTTGCTTGATGCCGTCGAACAACGTGACCCGGAACGGGCCAAAGCTTTGTCGAGACAGTTGATCAATGAACCTTGAAACCGAGAAATCCATGTCCCGCAGTGATTTATCCACAACCCCCAAACGCACGGCAGAGCTTGAAGAGCTGTTGATCGATGCCGAGGCCGATGACGAACAAGTGCAGCAAAGTCACCCGCTGGTTCGGCGTCCGTGGCTCTTGTTGTTGGGGCTGATTCTGGTGGCGCTGAACCTGCGTCCGGCGCTGTCGAGCATGGCGCCGCTGCTCAGTGATGTGTCGAAAAGCCTTGGCCTGTCGGCGGCTCAGGCCGGTTTGCTGACCACACTGCCGGTGCTTTGCCTTGGCTTGTTCGCACCGCTGGCGCCGATTCTGGCGCGGCGTTTCGGTGCCGAGCGCGTAGTCCTTGGCATTCTGCTGACACTTGCTGGCGGCATTATCTTGCGCAGCAATTTCGGGGAGATTGGTCTGTTCGCTGGCAGCGTATTGGGCGGCGCCAGCATCGGCATCATCGGCGTATTGCTGCCGGGCATCGTCAAGCGCGATTTCGCCAAACACGCCGGCATCATGACCGGCGTTTACACCATGGCCCTGTGTCTCGGCGCGGCGATGGCAGCGGGTTCGAGCGTGCCGTTAAGTGAGCATTTCGATCACAACTGGACCATGGGACTCGGCTTCTGGGTGATTCCGGCGCTGGTGGCGGCTGTGTTCTGGCTGCCGCAAGTCGGGCAGAAACACGGTGCGCACAACGTCGCCTATCGCGTGCGCGGGCTACTGCGAGATCCTCTGGCCTGGCAAGTGACCTTGTACATGGGCCTGCAATCGTCGCTGGCCTACATCGTGTTTGGCTGGTTGCCGTCGATCCTGATCGGTCGCGGTCTGACGCCGACCCAGGCGGGTCTGGTGCTGTCCGGTTCAGTGATCGTCCAGCTCGCCAGTTCGCTGGCGGCACCCTGGCTGGCGACCCGTGGCAAGGATCAGCGTTTGGCGATCATGGTGGTTATGGCGCTTACCCTTGGCGGTCTGTTCGGCTGCCTCTACGCACCGATTGAAGGGCTGTGGGGCTGGGCGATTCTGCTGGGTCTGGGGCAGGGCGGTGCATTCAGTCTGGCGCTGACGTTGATCGTACTGCGCTCGCGTGACGCTCATGTCGCAGCAAATTTGTCGAGCATGGCTCAAGGCTTCGGTTACACGCTGGCTTCGATGGGGCCGTTTGCGGTCGGCATCGTGCATGACTGGACCGGCGGCTGGAATGCGGTCGGGTGGATCTTCGGCATCATTGGCTGTGGCGCGATCCTCGCCGGTCTTGGTGCCGGGCGTGCGTTGTACGTGCAAGTGCAAAGCGAAAAGATCTGAGTGCGCTGATTTCAAATGTGGGAGCGAGTTTGCTCGCGAAGGCGGAGTGTCAGTTGGTGGAAGTTCTGCTGACACACCGCCTTCGCGAGCAGGCTCGCTCCCACATAGGATTTGTGTGCTGCGGGTATTCGGTATGCGAATGCCGATAGTGTTTCCGCGTTTTGCAGCTTATCGTGCTGGCAATCTGTACATATTCTGGAGATTGCCCATGAGTGAAGCCCACGTTGCGTTGATCACCCGTTTCTACGAAGCTTTCCAGCGCCTCGATGCCGAGGCCATGGCCGCCTGCTACACCGATGACGTGGTGTTCAGCGACCCGGCCTTCGGCGAACTGCGCGGGCGCGATGCCGGCGACATGTGGCGCATGCTCACCACCCGGGCCAAGGACTTCTCACTGACCTTCGACAATGTCCGCGCCGATGAGCGCAGCGGCGGCGCGCATTGGGTGGCGACTTATCTGTTCAGCCAGACCGGCAACGTGGTTGTCAACGATATCCAGGCGCGCTTCGTGTTCCGTGACGGCAAGATCTGCGAGCACCACGATCACTTTGATCTATGGCGATGGTCGCGTCAGGCCTTGGGTTTCAAAGGTCTGCTGCTGGGGTGGACGCCGCTGGTACGCAATGCCGTACGTGCGCAGGCACTCAAGGGACTGAAGGCATTTCAGGCCGGTCGCTGATAAGATCGCGGCCTGTTTCCTACACGCCTTGATCCCAAAGTGACCAGCCTTAGCGAAAAATCCGTCGATGTTGCCGAACCGGTGAGCAAGTCCTGGTTCGTCTACCTCGTTCGCGCCGCCAACGGTTCGTTGTACTGCGGGATCAGCGACGATCCCGTCCGCCGTTTCGCCAAGCATCAGAGCGGCAAAGGTGCGCGTTTCTTCCTCTCCAGCCCGGCCATGGCGCTGGTCTACACCGAGCTTTGTCGCGACAAAAGCGATGCGTTGCGCCAGGAACGGCTGATCAAAAAATTGCGCAAGAGCGCCAAGGAATGCCTGGTGGCGTCTTATCAATCTGACTGATGGGTTCCCATCAGGCAGATCTGTAGGCTGCTAAGCAAATGCGCGCTAAGCTGCCGACTCACTATTTGAGCGGCGGAGCCGAGCATGTCCGAGTTGATCCTCCATCATTACCCGACTTCTCCATTTGCCGAAAAGGCCCGCCTGCTGCTGGGGTTCAAAGGTTTGTCCTGGCGCTCCGTGCATATCTCGCCGGTGATGCCCAAGCCTGACCTGACGGCTCTGACCGGCGGCTATCGCAAAACCCCGGTGCTGCAAATCGGCGCAGATATCTATTGCGACACTTCGTTGATCGCTCGCCGGCTGGAGCGGGAGAAGGCTCAGCCGTCGTTCTTCCCCGAAGGGCAGGAAATGACTACCGCCAGTTTCGCGATCTGGGCCGATTCGGTGGTGTTTCAGCACGCCGTCAGCCTGGTGTTCCAGCCGGAATCGGTGGCGGTGCGTTTCGGCAAGTTGCCGCCGGAAGCGATCAAGGCGTTTCTGGCCGACCGTGCCGGGCTGTTCAGCGGTGGTAGCGCGACGCGTTTATCCACCGAGCAGGCCAAGCATCAATGGCCGACGATCATGGCGCGTCTGGAGCAGCAGTTGCAGCGTGAGCAGGGCGACTTCCTGTTCGGTGAGCCGTCGATTGCCGACTTCGCGTTGGCGCATCCGATGTGGTTCCTGAAGGCGACTCACGTAACCGCCCCATTGGTGGACGAATATCCGGCCGTTGCGGCGTGGTTGGGCCGAGTGTTGGGTTTCGGTCATGGTGCTGCGAGCGAAATGACCTCCGAAGAGGCGCTGGAGGTTGCGCGCAACACGACACCGGCGGCATTGCCGGATGAGCAGTTCGTTGACCCGAACGGTTTCAAGGCTGGGCAGCAAGTAGCAATTGCCGCGACGGATTACGGGGTTGATCCGGTAGTGGGAGAGTTGTTGTTTGCAGGCAGTGAAGAGCTGATCGTGCGTCGTGAGGACGAGCGTGGCGGCGTGGTGCATGTGCACTTCCCACGCTTCGGTTTCCGTATCGAAGCCAAGTAACAGCGACTAACCCTGTGGCGAGGGAGCAAGCTCCCTCGCCACAGGTGTGTGTTATTTCAAGGCAGCGAGAATCTCATCCGGATCAAACCCGCGAATCAACGTGCCATTCACGTCAATCAGCGGAATTCCGCGTCCCCCCAATGCCTCATAGGCCTTGCGTGCATCGGCATCCTTCTCGATATCGAATTCCTTGAACGGAATCCCTTTGCTGTCGAGAAAACGCTTGGTCTGCTTGCAGTAGCCGCACCATTCGGTGGCGTACAACACGACACTGGCCTGAGCGCGGGTCTGCTCGGAAACCATCTGCGACGGATTGAACACGCGCTCGATCTTTCCCCAGTTCTGATAGACCACGACCACCAGCAGAACCAGCGCAACCTTCTTCAGCACATTGCCGAGCATCAGTTACGGCGCTTCAACTGATCGGTGAGTGACGTCGGCAGGCCCTTGATCATCAGGGTGCCATTCTCTTCGTCGTACTCGATCTTCGAGCCCAACAGGTGGGCCTCAAAGCTGATCGACAGGCCTTCGGCGCGACCGGTGAAGCGGCGGAATTGATTCAAGGTGCGTTTGTCCGCCGGTATCTCTGGCGACAGGCCGTAGTCCTTGTTGCGGATGTGATCGTAGAAGGCTTTCGGGCGTTCTTCGTCGATCAGCTCCGAGAGCTCTTCCAGGCCCATTGGCTCGCCGAGTTTGGCCTGGCTGCTGGCGTAATCGACCAGCGTCTTGGTTTTCTCGCGGGCCGAGTCTTCCGGCAGGTCTTCGCTTTCGACGAAGTCGCTGAAGGCCTTGAGCAGCGTGCGGGTTTCGCCCGGGCCGTCGACGCCTTCCTGGCAACCAATAAAGTCGCGGAAGTATTCGGAGACCTTCTTGCCGTTCTTGCCTTTGATGAACGAGATGTACTGCTTGGACTGCTTGTTGTTCTGCCACTCGGAGACGTTGATCCGCGCCGCCAGGTGCAGTTGGCCGAGGTCGAGGTGGCGCGACGGCGTCACGTCCAGCGAGTCGGTTACCGCCACGCCTTCGCTGTGGTGCAGCAGGGCGATCGCCAGGTAATCGGTCATGCCTTGCTGGTAGTGGGCGAACAATACGTGGCCACCGACCGACAGGTTCGACTCTTCCATCAGTTTTTGCAGATGCTCGACCGCCACTTTGCTGAACTCGGTGAAGTCCTGTGCGCCCTCCATGTATTCCTTCAGCCAGCCGCTGAACGGGAATGCACCGGACTCAGGATGGAACAACCCCCAGGCTTTACCCTGTTTGGCGTTGTAGCTCTCATTGAGGTCGGCGAGCATGTTCTCGATGGCCGCGGACTCAGCCAGTTCGGAATCACGGGCGTGCAGAACTGCGGGCGTGCCGTCGGGTTTTTTGTCGATCAAATGGACGATGCAATGACGGATCGGCATAGGCTTCTCGGCTGTTGGAAGGGAGGAGGGCGGGCTCCCCCGAAAAAGCGCCCAGTGTACCGCAACCATTGGTTTTGGCGCGGGGTGGAGGGCAAATCCGGGGCAGGTGATCGCCCTTATGCAGTTTTTTAGCGATTTAGA
Source organism: Pseudomonas sp. NPDC087639 (assembly GCF_044743385.1). Lineage (NCBI taxonomy): Bacteria > Pseudomonadati > Pseudomonadota > Gammaproteobacteria > Pseudomonadales > Pseudomonadaceae > Pseudomonas > Pseudomonas sp. NPDC087639. The sequence goes on from NZ_JBIUWI010000064.1 coordinate 31,368, forward strand.
GCAATAAAGCTGACCAAATGGGTAGCTAGAGGCGGATATTTCCCCGTCTCTGTGCTAGTTTTGCCCGGTCTTACGCGAAGTCACTGCGTTAAGCGTGCAATCAGCATTTGTCAGGTCGAACCAAACCCTGATTTCGGTATCTATAACCCCGACTCGTCGTGGTTATCGCCGAGGGTGCCAGATCCAGAAGATCGGGCTCGATGGCTGACACTGCACTCTGCAATCCATATGAAT
>NZ_JBIUWI010000065.1:0-31195 GCF_044743385.1 Pseudomonas sp. NPDC087639
CCGATGGTAGTGTGGGGTTTCCCCATGTGAGAGTAGGTCATCGTCAAGATTAAATTCCGAAACCCCAATTGCGAAAGCAGTTGGGGTTTTGTTTTGCCCGCAGGAAAGTTTTTTGCTTAGCCTGCGAACAAATTTGCACAGTTATTTTCCAATCAGAACACTAGAATAGCCCCACCTTTTTCGGAGCCAGAGCCTTTATGTCAGAGTCGGTTGACGCCCCCGGGCTGTCAGATTTACCGCTGGAAGACTTGGTGGCCTGTCACGAGTGCGATTTGCTGATGCGCAAGCCAAAACTTGCCCACGGTGAGAAGGCCCTCTGTCCACGCTGCGGTTACGAGCTATACGCCCACCGCCATAACGTGGTGCAGCGTAGCCTTGCCCTGGTAATCGCGGCACTGCTGCTCTACGTACCAGCGAACTTTTTACCCATCATGGAGCTCAATCTACTCGGGCAATCGTCGCAGGACACTGTCTGGAGCGGTGTGGTCGGTTTGTTCAACACGGACATGCAAGGTGTATCGATCGTCGTATTCCTGTGCAGCATGGCCATACCGTTAATCAAATTGCTCTGCCAGTTGATCGTATTGCTAACAATCCGCTTCAACATCGGTCGCAGCTACGGTTTGTTGCTCTACCGCATTTACCATCACCTCAAAGATTGGGGAATGCTTGAGGTCTACCTCATGGGCGTACTGGTGGCGATCGTCAAACTGGCGGACATGGCGGCCATTACTGTCGGTTTCGGCCTGGTGTGTTTCATTGCGTTGTTGTTGGTACAGGTCTGGCTGGAAGTGGTGATGTCACCGCATCAGATCTGGCAGGCGTTATCTGGAGAGGATGCTCATGCGGGCGATTGATGCGGGCATTCTGATTTGTACCGAATGCCACGAATTGAACAGGCAGGAAGCGGACACCGATGAGCAAACCTGCACTCGATGCGGTGCATTGGTTCATGCTCGGCGTCCAAACAGTCTGGCCCGAACCTGGGCTCTGCTGATCACGGCGGCAATTATCTATATTCCGGCCAATGTGTTGCCGATCATGACTGTCAGTTCTTTGGGGCAAGGCGATCCGAGCACCATCATGTCCGGTGTGATCCAGTTGGTGCAGCACGGCATGATTCCAATTGCTGCCGTGGTGTTCATCGCCAGTATTCTGGTGCCGACTTTCAAATTGGTCGGTATCGCCCTGCTGCTGTTTTCGGTGCAACGACGTCAGCCGTTGTCGGCCCGTCAGCGCATCTGGATGTACCGCTTCATCGAGTTCATCGGTCGCTGGTCGATGCTCGATATTTTTGTGATCGCCATTCTGGTGGCGGTCGTCAATTTCGGCAGGCTTGCCAGTGTCGAAGCCAATCTTGGCGCCATCGCTTTCGCCACTGTGGTGATTTTGACGATGCTCGCCGCAGTAACTTTCGATCCCCGACTGATTTGGGATAACACGGAGTCGGACGACGACCATGACTGATTTGCCCGTAGCGAAAACCCGACCGGCCTCGAACTGGTCTGCCATTTGGGTACTGCCTCTGATTGCGCTGATCATCGGCGGTTGGCTCGGCTGGCGTGCCTATTCCGAAACCGGTATCGAGATCCAGGTTCGCTTCGAAAGCGGCGAAGGCATCCAGGCCAACAAGACCGAGGTCATGTACAAAGGCATGTCGGTCGGTAAGGTGAAGGCGCTCAAACTCGACGACGAAGGCAACTCCAAGGGAGTGATTGCCACGGTCGAGATGAACAAGGACGTCGGGCAGTACCTCAAGACAAGCACTCGCTTCTGGCTGGTCAAACCCAGCGTGACCTTGGCGGGTATTACCGGTCTGGAAACCCTGGTGTCCGGTAACTACGTGGCCATCAGCCCCGGCGAAGGCGAGCCTGCGCGCAAGTTCAAGGCGCTCGCCGAAGAGCCGCCGCTCTCCGACGCCAAACCCGGTCTGCACCTGACGATCAAGGCTGATCGCCTCGGTTCGCTGAATCGCGGGAGTCCGGTGTTCTACAAGCAGATCAAGGTTGGCCAGGTGAAAAGCTACCTGCTTTCGGAAGATCAAAGCACGGTCGAACTCAAAGTCTTTATCGAGCCGACCTACGCCAAACTCGTGCGCAAACACACGCGTTTCTGGAACGCCAGCGGCATCAGCATCGATGCCAATCTGTCCGGAGTAAAAGTGCGTAGCGAATCCTTGGCGAGCATTGTTGCCGGCGGTATCGCCTTCGCAACGCCAGAGAACCGCAAGGACAGTCCACCGACAGATCCAAGCCTGCCGTTCCGTCTCTACGAAGACTTCGACGCCGCCGCTGCCGGCATCCGCGTGAAGGTCAAACTCAGTGACTTCGAAGGCCTGCAGGCCGGCCGCACGCCGGTGATGTACAAAGGTATTCAGGTCGGCAACATGAAAGCGCTGAAAGTTGATCCGGATTTGAACAGCGCCACAGCCGAGCTCACCCTTGATCCATTGGCTGAGGACTATCTGGTCGATGGCACTCAGTTCTGGGTGGTCAAACCGTCGATTTCCCTCGCCGGTATCACCGGGTTGGAAGCGCTGGTGAAAGGTAACTACATCGCTGTACGCCCGGGCGACAAAGGTGCGGCACCGAAACGCGAATTCGAGGCCAGGCCAAAAGCGCCGCCGCTGGATCTGCGTTCGCCGGGCCTGCACCTGGTGCTGTTCACCGATGCCCTCGGCTCCATCGATGTGGGTAGCCCGATTCTGTACAAGCAGGTCAAGGTCGGTTCGGTGCAAAGCTACCAGTTCTCCAAGACCAAGAAGCAATTGGTCATCGGTGTGCACATCGATAAGGAATACGAAAACCTGGTCAATGCCTCGACCCGTTTCTGGAATGTCAGCGGTATCACACTGACCGGTGGTTTGACGGGCGGGATTCAAGTGAAGAGCGAGTCATTGCAGACGTTGATGGCCGGCGGTATCGCCTTCGAAACGCCGCAGGCCAAGGCGCCATTGCAGAAGCGCATTCCACGCTTCCGTCTGTTCGCCAACCATGACGACGCGAATCAGAAGGGCGCCGTGGTGACGATCAAGGTTGATCGCGCCGACGGTTTGCGCAGCGGCACACCGGTTCGCTTCAAAGGCCTGGATGTCGGCAAGATCGAAAGTGTCGACCTGACTGACGATCTGCAATCGGTCATCCTCACCGCGCGCATCACTGAAGTGCCGGAGAAGATTGCCCGCGTTGGCAGTCAGTTCTGGGTGGTCAAGCCGGAGTTGGGTTTGATGAAGACATCGAACCTGGAAACCCTGGTGACCGGTCAATACATTGAGGTGCAACCGGCGGCGAAGAACCTCGGCCCGCAGAACAACTTCGTGGCACTGGCCAATGCGCCGGAAGTGACCAAGCAAGAGGCGGGTTTGAGTCTGGTATTGAGCGCTGCTCGCCGTGGCTCGCTGAAACCGGGTGTGCCGGTGACTTATCGTGAAATCACTGTGGGTAAGGTCACTGGTTATGAACTGGGTCAGACCGCCGACCGGGTGTTGGTACATATCCTGATCGAGCCGAAGTACGCGCCGTTGGTGCGCAGTGGCAGCCGGTTCTGGAATACCAGCGGTGTAGGCTTCGATATCGGTCTGTTCAATGGTTTGACGGTACGCACGGAGTCGCTTGAGACGGCGATCCAGGGTGGCATTGCCTTCGCTACACCGGATGGCGAGCGCATGGGTAATCCGGCGCGTCCTGAGCAGACTTTCCCGTTGTTCGACAAGTTTGAGGATGAGTGGCTGACTTGGGCGCCGAAGATTTCGCTGGGTAAGTAAGCTTGCGGCGACTGCACTGCCGTCATCGCGAGCAGGCTCACTCCTACAGGGGAGCGCATTCCAACTGTAGGAGTGAGCCTGCTCGCGATAGGGCCCTAAAAATCAGCACAAACCCCAAGCCATAAAAAAGGGCCGCGATCCAAGCAGATCGCGGCCCTTTTTATTGCCTTCAGTTAATGCCGGTCAAACCGCATCCATCTGCGGTTCATCCGCTTCAACATTCAGCGTCGCCTTCACCACATCATGGCGACGGATGTACTTCCAGTCCGCCTCGTCAATGTAGATCCCCGCCGGGCCGCTGCCGCCTTCCAGGTCGATGGCGACACTGGCGCAGACCTGCGGCTTCACGCTCGCCAGAATCGGCACAAAGCCCAGTTGCAGGCTGGTTTCCAGCAATGCGGCCTGGTTCTTCTCGTCGATGTCCGCCGCCTCGTCGAGGTAGTACGGCAAGCGTACGCGACCGGCCAGATCGCGATCCATCAAGTGCAGCAACAAGTACATGTTGGTCAGCGCCTTGATGGTCATGGTGGTGCCGTTGGACGCCGCGCCGTCGATGTCGGTGTGAATCACCGGTTGACCGTTAACCTTGGTGATCTCGAACGCCAGTTCGAACAAGTCCTTGAGGCCGAGCTGGTTGTGGTTTGCCGCCACCAGCCGTGCCAGGTATTCCTTGGCTTCTTCGTTCTTGTTGTCCTGCTCGGCGCTTTGGCTCAGATCGAACACTGACAGTGTTTCGCCTTCTTCGTACTGACCGGCGCTGTGGATGATCTGGTCGATGTGCTTGAGCGCTTCCTTGTTCGGTGCCAGCACAATGCGGAAGCTCTGCAGGTTGGAGACCTGACGCTTGTTGATCTCGCGGTTGAACAGCGCCAGTTGATGCTCGAGGCTGTCGTAGTCGCTGCGGATGTTACGCAAGGTCCGGGCGATGTCGGTGACCGCTGCACGACGGGCCTTGCCCAAGGTCAGGGCTTCGTCGGTACGGTGCGCGTAAGCGTTGATCAGCAGTGACAGACGGCGCTCCATGTCGTCTTCGCTGTCGAACTTGGCCACGCCTTTGAGGCGCACTTGCGCATACAGCGCTTCGATCTGGCCATCGGCGCGCAGCAGGCCCTGCCAACTGTCCTGGTAGTCGTTGAGCAGCGGCAGCAAGTTGTCCATCGAATCGTCGACAGGGTCCATGAACGGCGTACCGAACGGCAGATCCGCCGGCAGCAGTTGGCGGCGGCGCAGAGCGTCGTCGAGGGTACGTTGCTTGGCTTCCATGTCCGCGATCTGCCGGCCGACCAGTTGCAGCTTGGCCGACAGTTGCTGGACGCGTTCGGTGAACGCATCGCTGGAGCGTTTGAGCTCGTCCTGCGCGCCTTCCATTTGCGCCAGTTGTTCGAGCTTGTCGCCTTCTTCGGCGCTCAAGGTCTGGGTGCGACGGAAGTCTTCCAGCGCTTTCTGCGCATCCAGCACTTGCTGGTACAGCGCTTCGGTCTGGGTCTTGCTCGCGGCGCGGTCGGCGGCCACGGCTTGCTGGGTTTTCAGTTGCTTGAGCTCTTTTTCCAGACGCTCTTTCTGATCACGCAGCGCGGCGCGGTCGGCCAGCGCTTGCAGGGCCGGCGGCTCGATGTGCGAGATGTCGATCGACAGCCCCGGCACTTCGAAGCGTTCGCCCTTGAAGCCATCAAGGATCAATTCAACCGATTTGACCCACTCGCCATCCTCGTCGAGGGTGATGCCGTGTTCGCCCAGCGGCAGACTGAACAGCGCGCTGTTGAACAGACGCATCAAACGCTCGACGTCCTGTTGCGAGAACTCTTCGCGCAGGCGCGCATAGCTGTTGTTGTCGGCGTGATCGAGTTGCTGCTTCACCGACTTCAGGCGTTTTTCCAGATCGCGCAGACGCTCTTCCAGATCTTCGGCGCTGAACTGACGGGATTGCGCCAAGGCCCCGGCCAGTTCGTCGTGGGCGTCTTTGGCCGCCAGCAGTTGCTGCTCCAGCACTTTGACGTCGTCGACCAGCGCGAAACGGTTTTTCAGTACCGACAGCTCGCCGAGCCAGCGCTGGATACCGGAGATTTCCCGCTCCAGACGCATCAGTTCCTGAGTGCCGCCACGCTGATTGTTTTGCAGAGCGTCCTGCTCGCCACGGTAGTGGTCGGCCTGAATGGTCAGCTCTTCTTTGCGCGCACTGGCGTAGTCCGACCAGGTGCCAAGCAACGAGTCGAGCAACGGCGACAGGCGATGCAATTTGCCGCGCAGCACGTCGCGTTGTTTCACGCCGTTGGCCAAGGCTTCAACCAATGGGCCAGCGGCAACCAGCGAGTTGTAGTCCTGTTCCATACGACGCACGTCGCGGAACGCTTCCTCGCACGCGGCGATGTAGTCGACGCTGCCGGAACGCAGGCTGTGTTCGAAGGCATCGAGGAACAGCTGCTTGAGTTTGGCCGCAGTGATTTCGCGCATGTGCAGCAGGTTGATGAACAGCGCGCGGAAGGTCTTCAGGCTCTGCTCGCTGGTGGAACGCAGCGGGATCAGGGTCAGATCCAGCGGGATCGACGTGTGACCGCCGACCAGCAAACGACGCAGTTCGTCAGGTTTGAGCTCGTAGGCTTTCAGGCCTTCGCGCTCAAGGTTGCTGAACAGCTCTTTCTGACGCAGGCAGGTGTCGTTTTTCTGGTAATGAGCCAGATCGAGTTTGCCCGCATAGGCGAAGAACTGGTGGCCGAAACCGCCCCCCGGGCCGCGACCGACCACGCCGATCACGTGCGGGCCGTGGGGCAGGTTCACTTCAACCAGGATGTAGCTGGTGTCGGAAGCGAAGTAGAAACGCCGCGATTGTTCCAGGCTGTACTTGCCGAAACTCATGTCCGACATGCGCGCCAGAATCGGGAACTGCAAGGCGTTGATCGACGCTGATTTACCGAGGTTGTTTGCGCCGTAGACCGACAGTGGTTCTTCCAGCGGAAACAGGCCGAGGCTGTAACCGGCGGTGTTCAAAAGGGCAAAGCGGCGGATGCCGTAGCGTTCCTGGCTCATGCGTCGGACTCCTGTTCTTCGGCAATGGCGCGGGCCAGTGCGTCTTCTTCGCTTTCTTCATCAAATTCGGAAAGATCGAGCGGATCGTCGGTTTCGAGGAATTTCGCCTCGGCTCCTTCGTCGATCAGCACCGGCGCCGGCAGCGGCAGAACGCTGTGGACGCTGGCGGCCAGATCGCGGTCTTGCTGCACTGACAGGCACACGTCGAGGAAACGGTGCATCGGTGGCAGGAACCGGTAGACGCCGTTTTCTTCGCCAGCGAAACCCAGTTGAGTCATGCGGCGCATGATTTTTTCTTCCAGCTCTTCAACCGTCTGCACTTCGGCCTGAATAAACAGGTCGCGGTACTTCTCCAGCAACGACGGCAGTTCTTCGCGGCCGAGGCTGCCGCCGTCGAGCACGGCGATCGGGTCGCGGCCCTGGTCGGCCAGATGCTCGACGAGGATGAAGGTGAACAGCGCCAGACGCTGGGCAGTCTTGTTCACCGCCGCCGCGGCCATGTCCGGCACGAAGTAGTAGAAACCACGGGTGTCGCAGACCAGTTCAAAACCCAAGGCCTTGAACAGCGTGCGGTACTGATCCTGGAAGTTCGAAAGTTGTGTGTACAGCTCCGGGTCGCGGCGGCTGACGTGGTAGCCCTTGAACAGTTCGCGGAAGATCGGCGCCAGTTGGGACAGTTCGGAGAGATCAAGATGCATTGGGGATGCTCGCAGAATCCTCGGCGGCGGTGTCGCGGGCCGAGAGCAGGGCGAAGGAGCGCAGGCTGACCTGGTGCTCGTGAGTGTGGTATTCGCGGCGTTCCAGACGCTCGCGCTGGAAGCGTTTTTCCCGCGACAGGCGCGAGAACCAGTAGAGCAATTCGTCGGTCGCACCGTCCGGTTCCTGCTCCAGCAGCCAGGTCATCAAGTCCGGCATCGGCAGGGATTCTTCGCAACGATCGACCATCTCGCGCACGGTGCGCGGCGCACGTGGGGCCTCGCCCTTGTGAGTCTTGTGCGCCTTGGGGAAGCGCGCCGGTTTCGGCTCGAAACGCGCCAAAGCGTAAACGTAGGCTTCAACCTGACTGGCGCTGCCGAGGAAGGTGCTTTGCGGCCGGGTGAACAGTGGCATCGCGGCTTGTGGCACGGCGTCGATGCCTTTGCGGCGGATCGCCGCCAGGGCCAGCGCGGCGCCACGGGTCACGGCGTTGTGCCGACGGGCTTCTTCACGCAGCGGCAGCAGGAGTTCGCGGGCGTGACGCAAGGTCAGTTGGGCGCTGGTCTGCATTTCGAGGATGCGCGCGTGGGTGCGCAGCAGCATGTCGTCATCGACCAGATGGCCGAGGCGCTGCTGTTCGCTGAGCATCTTCAGCAGCACGGTTTCGACCTTGCGCACGCCTTGTTCGAAGGCGCCGTCGGCGTTCACCAGATCGATCATCGGCTCGACGTATTCGTCCCAAGTCGCCAACACTTCGGCGTAACGCTGACGCAACGGAATCTGCCGGTCGCTGGTTTTCGCCCGTTCGGCGACGGCCACCAGCGCCTGTTCGTCGTTGTCGAGCTTCTTCAATACGTCGCGCACGCGCATATCGAGAAGACGCAACTGACGGGCGAGGTCGTTGCCGTCGCGGATGTCGAACGCGTCCTGGATGTAACCGGCCAGACGTTCGAGGTGGCGCAGATAGGCTTCGATTTCCAGGCACAGGCCCAGACGGTGCTCACGGCGCAGGTAGGCGAGGAAGTCGTGGATCTGCGCGTTCAGCTCGAAACGGTTCGGGCTTTTCGCCACGGGCACCAGGATATCGAGGCGAATCCACACGTCGAGCAGGCTGGTGATGTCCTGCGGCGTGCTGTCTAGTTGTTGGGCGGCCAGTTGCGTGCGCAGTTCGTTGAGGCTCAAGGTGCCTTGGTCGAAGTGCTCGCACAGTGGCTCCAGAAGTGCCCAGTGTTCAGCGAGGGCGCGCAAGACGCGCTTGGGTTCGATCATCGGAATGGCCGGCTGGTTGGCGATTAAAAGCCGCGATTGTACTGCATCACGAAGGATGCGATTCACTCTCGGGACGGGCTGTCGCTTTTGTTTAGGTCAAGACTATCGATCAACAGCGGGCGATCTTTAGCGAAGGGCGGTAGAATCAGCGCACTTTCAGTTATCCACAAGTGGCCGACCCTTGCTTATCGAGTCCCGCCGCCGCGCCTATTTGAACGCCATGCAGGTGGTCAATTGGCTGCCGCGCACCGAATTGCCCTTCGCCGCCCCGTCGCGGCCCGAGCTGCTGGACATGCCCGAGCCTGAGGTTGAGGTGCCGGTGGTGCTGGCTCCGCAGGCCGACGCTCCGGTGCAAGCGGCTGCAGCGCATCCGGTCGAGCGGGCGAAGATCGAAGTGCCGCGCCCCTCGCTGGCGAGCACCCGCACCGGCGCCAAACCGGTGGAAGAAGTCGACGACACACCGGTGGTCGCCAAACCAGCCCCTGTGCCGCCACCGCGTTTCGCCCTGCAATTGCTGCGTGCCGGGCGTTGTCTGCTGCTGGTGGAGTTACCCACAGGCGAACCCTTCCAGAGTCGCGACCCCGCTTATCTGCTGCTCAAAGACATGCTGCGCGCCGCCGGTCTGCCGGATGCGCCGCAGATCGTTGGTGAGCCGGTGCGTTGGCCGTGGCTCAATCGCGGCACGATGGATCAAGGCCCGGACGCGGCGCGCGACTTTGTGCAGGGTTTCCTTTCTGTGCAGATGGAAGCCGCGCCTTGTGCCTGCCTGTGGCTGATCGGCCTGCCGGCAGTGCGTTTTGCCGGTGAGGCGGACGCCGAAGCGTTCAATCGTGAATTGCAGATCGAAGGCCTGGGCTCGGCCTGGGCCCTCCCGGGTCTGGAATTATTAATGGAAGAGCCGCAGCGCAAAGCCGCTGTGTGGCAAGCCATGCGTCGGCTGATGGCGCGCTGGAAAGAATCGAATGAGTGAAGCTGTATCGTTCCGCCCGATGACCGAGGCGGATCTGGACACCGTGCTGAAGATTGAATACGCGGCGTACAGCCATCCATGGACCCGCGGGATTTTTCTCGACGGCTTGGGCAAGTACCAGATCTGGCTGATGTTCGAAGGTCAGCAGCAAGTCGGCCACGGCGTGGTGCAGATCATTCTTGATGAGGCGCATCTGCTCAATATCACGGTGAAACCGGAGAATCAGGGGCGTGGGCTGGGGCTGACGTTGCTGGAGCATTTGATGTCGCGGGCCTATGCCGCCGAGGCTCGCGAGTGTTTTCTCGAAGTGCGCGACAGCAATACCGCGGCGTTCAAGTTGTATGAGCGTTATGGCTTCAACGAGATTGGCCGGCGTCGGGATTACTATCCGGCGGTGGGTGGGCGTGAAGATGCGGTGGTCATGGCCTGCACCCTGGTTGACTGATATTGCTTAAAAGCTTCGCGAGCAGGCTCGCTCCCACGCTGGATTTTGGTCGTACACAAATAATGTGATCAACCCAAACCCCTGTGGGAGCGAGCTTGCTCGCGAAAGCGCTTTAACGGGCAACAAAAATCAGCGGTTGCCATCCAGCGGTTCGCGCCGCGCTAGCTCTGCTTCATCAAGACCATTGCCGCCGCCGATGTCATCTTCATCGATAATGCTCAAATCCCAATCGGCCTGATTGTCTTCGCCAGCCTCCTCGGCATCCCGGGCACCGTCCTCGTGGATCAACGTTTCCGGGCTCATGTCATCATCGGTAGGCTCGTGGTCATCAGTTGATGCCCCAGTCAGACCGGCTTCACGCACGCGTTGCTCTGGCATCAGCCGTTCGCGTTCGCGCTCCGGCAATTCATCACCGATCTTTGCGCTCGGGTCTTCGTCGTCGAAATTCAGCTCATGCACCGAACCCATGCGGTCTTCGTTATCATCGATGGGCTCCGGTTGCACCGCATCGTAAGGGCGTCGTGAATCAGTCATGGCAATTCCTCATACTGTGGGCCTTACTTGGGTGGACACACCCGGCACGCGAGAATTCCAATCAAAACACTTGCGATCCTTTCGTGACCCCGACGGACGGTTGTCTGTCAAAGCTGCGCATCTTTCTTGAGGCCTTACAGCATGCATGACTTACAAGACCTGATTGATAACAACGAGCGTTGGGCTGACGCGATCACCAAGGAAGACCCGGATTTCTTCGCCAAACTGGCTCGCCAGCAAACCCCCGAATATCTATGGATCGGCTGCTCCGACGCGCGGGTGCCGGCCAACGAAATCGTCGGCATGCTGCCGGGAGATCTGTTCGTTCACCGCAACGTCGCCAACGTGGTCCTGCACACCGACCTCAACTGCCTGTCGGTGATCCAGTACGCCGTCGATGTGCTCAAGGTCAAACACATCCTGGTCACCGGCCACTACGGCTGTGGCGGCGTGCGGGCGTCGATGCAGGATCGTCAGTTCGGCCTGATCGACGGCTGGCTGCGTTCGATCCGCGATCTGTACTACGAAAAACGTGAAGAGCTGGCCAAGCTGCCAACCGAAGAAGAACAGGTCGACCGACTGTGCGAGCTCAACGTCGTCCAGCAAGTGGCCAACGTCGCCCACACCAGCATCATCCAGAACGCCTGGCATCGCGGGCAGAGCCTGTCGATTCACGGTTGCATCTATGGCATCAAGGACGGTCGCTGGAAAAGCCTGAACACGACCATCAGCGGTTTCGAACAGTTGCCGCCGCAATACCGTTTGCGTCCGGTCGGTGAGTTGTAACCCGGATTTTTCAGGGGCTGTTCAACGTGAGCATTGCCGGTGCCAGCGCTGCAGAAAGTGCTGGCCCTCAATGCTCGGTGGTTCGTTGTAACCGGTGATCCACCCTCGGCAACGCGAAGACCCGCAACCGCAGGCAAACTGGCGCAGCAGTTTGTCTTCGGTGGCGGCGTAATCCATGGTCAGTCGCTCGCCCCTGTGGATATCTTTCAACGCCCACAGCCATAGTTCGCTCATGTCGAGAAACACATTTGGGTCGCAGGCGTGTTCGAGCAATCCGCAAAAGCGCGGATCGTAGATATGAATGCCGGTCAGCAATTGGCGGGTCTGTCGACAGCGATAGGGCAGCAATTGCCCCGAAACCCGGCACATCCGGCTGGTATGCAGAAACTCACGGCGCGCGGCAACCGCCACAGGGTTGCCGTGTTGATCGTGAATGACTTCGAAGTCGGCGCTGGATGGAAACCCGAGGCGCACCGGCAGTCCGGCGAAGGGGTAGATGCCTTCGGTATCGCGTGGAGCGGATCCAGCAACGGCATGGGTATTCATAACAATCCTTGTCGCAAGGGGCTGCGACTTCCTTGGTTGACGTCCTGTCAACACGGTGACACGTTTCTTTGGATCCAATCTATTCGTATAGGTATAGCCGGTCTACTGTCAGATCTGACAGTCGAGATAGACGCTTTCCCGCGTCAGTCATGACTGACACAGGAATCACGTCTGCTCGATTACAGATGTGGAGCGGGAACCGCAGCGGCTGGCAGCGGGGCTTTGAGCTGTTGCAGTTGCGCCTTGATCGGCGTGGTCGTGCACTTGGCAGCGGCCTCTTCCGGCTTCAGGTTGCGGATCGAGGTGTAGAACAGCTCGCAGGTTTTGACCTTTTGCGTCACCTGCCAGGTCTGGGTGCAGCTGTTGAGCGTGGCTTGCGGATCACTTCCCGGTTTGCTGCCCATCCCGGCCTGCCAGCAGGCGGCGCTCAAATCCTGCCCCATCACTTTCAAACCAGCAGCATCGGCTTTGGCCTGCGCATCGTCGCCGGTGTAGCTCTTGGGGTCGGCGGCGTACCAGATGTAACTCGGGTGGTTCGAACCGAGCACCGGCACGTTCACGCCTGTGCTCGGGCTGATGGTCGCCAGGCCCAGAACATTCACGGTCGGCCCGTATTGCTGCTTGATCCAGTTCCGCACGGGGGCGCCGAAAGCCACCATCGGCAGCGTCGTGCCCTTGGCGGTCTGGCTGAACTGTTTGACCAGTGTGGTCTGGTAGTCCTTGAAGTAGTCATAGACGCCTTCCAGATCGCTGCCGGCGTTGGACGGCGCGGCAATCGGGGCGATGTCGATGATGGTCTGGTAAGCAGGTGTCTGCTCGGCAGGGATACCATTGACCGTCAACAGCGTTGCCCAGCGGTCGGTGGTGTTCGAACGCAGATAATCCTGAGCCTGAGTCAGTGAGTAATCCGGCGGGAAGTGCAACAGCTCGACGCTTTTGCGATTTTCCAGCGCCATGCCCAGTGGCAGGAACAGATACCAGCTATAGGCCCATTTGCCGTCGGCATTGAGTTTGCTCGCGCCGGTATAAGCCAGATCGCCGGCATCGAGAAGGGCGGACAGCGGTTTGTCGTACCCCTCAGGCACGCCGCTGATTTCGGCGTAAATCTGGCCGTTATCGTTCTTCACCAGCACCTTGGCATCGGTGTAACCATCGCGCTGCACGCTCTGGCTCAGATAATGGGCGACGGTCTGCTCCAGCGACCAATTGCGAAAGCAGATCACGCTGCAATTGTTGGGATAGGCGAAGAGGCGGGTGACGCGCTCGGTGCTGCCCAGTTTCAGGTCGACATCGGCGTGGGCGGCCGCGCTCAGTGTGAGCGCGGCGAGGGTAAGTCCTGCGAATTTGAACATGCTCAGATCCTTTTCAGCGTGGTTTCCCCCGATTGTTGGGGGCGCTTCATATTGGATCAGCGCTGTGACACAGAGAAGCCATCATTCGCAGATTTTTACGCTGCGCCGCAGGACTCGCTCTCAGACCTGAAAATGCAGGGCGTTGGTCAAATCCCCCATGGGTTTCTGGCCTCTTGCGGTCATTGCATCATCGCGCTGCTTGAGGCCGTCGAGGGTCTCCAGCTGGAACACTCGGGTGATCAGGCGCAGGATCGATGCCGTGTCGTAAATCGTGTGATCCACCGTGCCCTTGCGTGCGAATGGCGACACCACCAAGGCCGGCACGCGTGAGCCCGGCCCCCAGCGATCCCCCTTGGGCGGTGCAGCGTGATCCCACCAGCCGCCGTTCTCGTCCACCGTGACGATCACCACCATGTTTTTCCACTGCGGACTTTCGCGCAGCACCTTCAGCGCACGCACGATGTGCCGGTCACCTGACGCCACGTCGGCATAACCGGCGTGCATGTTCAGGTTGCCCTGAGGTTTGTAGAAACTCACGGCGGGCAGCTTGCCGGCCTCGGCGTCGGCGAAGAACTTGTTGGTGCTCGACTCGTCACCCAACCCCGCATCGCGCAGGCGTTTGTTGCGCTCGGCTGGATTCTCCGGGCCTTGCTGCTTGAAGTAGTTGAACGGCTGGTGGTGATACTGAAAGTTAGGGATCTTCGGAATGCCGCCGGAATCCTTGTACTGCTCCAGCGTCGCCTGCCACGCCCCGGCGTACCACGCCCAGTCGACGTTCTTCTTCGACAGCTTGTCGCCGATGTGCTCGTGGGTCTGCGGCACCAACACGTTGGGCAGATCGGGTTTCGAGTACGCCGGACGCTCCGGGTCGCGAATCCACGTTGGCCAGTAGGGAGGGGCGAGAGTGTTGACCGCGAAACCGTCCGGCGTCAGCGCACTCGGGCCAAATTGCGGCGGGCCGGTCATGGCACTGGCGGGTGATTGCGCCAGCGGTTTGAGCCTTGGATCGGCCGGGTCATCGCTTTGCAGTGCAGCGATTTGGCTTTTGGCCACCGAATTGGCAGCGTCCGGGTAAAACGGCGCGGTGGCGCTGATCAGGTATTGATGGTTGAGGAACGAGCCACCGAAGGCGCCCTGGAAGAAGTTGTCGCACAGCACGAATTCCTGCGCGACGTCCCACAAACGCAGGGAATAGCGACTCTGTGCGTAGTGGCCCATGGTCAAGCCGCCGGAATCGGCCCACGCGACAAAACCATCGTTCTTGCCGCCATTGATCTGCATCTGGTTCTGATAGAACACGTGCCATAAATCGCGGGTAACCAGACCAAACGGCAAGTCTTCGCCGTTCGGACCTTTGAGGGCGAATGGGGCGTTCGGCAGGTTTTCCTGAAACTGCGTGGCGCCGGGATAGGTTACGCCATCGAGGGTTTGTGGACCGATCTGCAAGACACCGCCCCAGGCGGGCGGCAGGGTTTGTAGCAGGCTGCCGTCGCGGTCGCGTTGTTGATAGTCGGCAGGTTTTAGCGCTGACAGCGGTTTCTCGACACCGGGGAAATCACCGAACAGGTTGTTGAAGCTGCGGTTCTCGGCGTAGATCACCACCACGGTTTTCACCTGATCGCGCAGGGCCTTGTCCAATTCGGCATGGGACAGTGGCCGCTCGGTCGGTTTGCCGGATTGATCGCCCGCGTTGCTGCAACCCGCCAGTGTTGCGCCGACACCGAGTACCGCGACGCCGCCGAGAAAGCGGCGGCGACTGGTGTCGGTGGGTTTATCAGATTCTGGCGAGGAGGGGTCTTTAGCGTCTGTATCGTCGTTCATGTCGCGCCCGTTTTTGCTTAAATGTTTCAGTATGTTTCTGGCGGACGCTAGCAAGGGAATGTGACGGTGGGGTTACAAATGGCGCGGTGTCTACCGCGCATCGGCACTGCTAGACTGCTGCGATATTGAAACCGGCTACGGTGAACCATGAAGCCTTCCATTGCTCTTGATTTGCAACGAACTGCCGTCCGTGAAGTGGTCGGCAGATTTCGCGTGACCAACCCCCGAGTCTTTGGCTCTGCGGTGCTGGGGACTGATATGGAAGGCAGTGATCTTGATCTCTTGGTCGATCCACTGCCCGGGGCCACCTTGTTTGATCTCGGCGGACTTCAGGTCGAACTTGAGGATCTGCTCGGCGTTACTGTTGATTTGCTGACGCCGGGAGACCTGCCGTTGAAGTTTCGTCAGCAGGTTCTTGATCAGGCCCGTCCCGTATGATCGAGAACCGGCTCGGCGATTACCTTGAGCACATGCGCCAAGCTGCGAGTGATGCGCTGATCTTTGTCGAAGGCCTGAGCAAACAAGAGTTCATCGACGACAAGCGTACCCAGCAAGCGGTCATCATGAGCCTGGTTATCATTGGCGAGGCGGCTACGAAGGTAATGGATCGTTATCCTGAGTTCACCGCCCGGAATTCTCAGGTGCCATGGCGTGCCATGCGCGGAATGCGCAACCGGATTGCGCACGGTTATTTCGATATCAACCTGGATGTGGTGTGGGAAACAGTCCAGGTCGCATTGCCCGAACTTTTGAAGGTCCTTCCTGCTGAGCAAAACTGATTGCACCTGCCCTTAGGCAGGTGCAATCCAATCATTTACGGCATCACCGGCGGCGTATACGCCAATGTCGTCCCCAGCGCCCACAGCAACAGCAGTACCAGCGGCGTGTGCACCAGCAATTGCACGAACGAAAAGCCGATCAGATCCCGCGCCTTCAGACCGAGCACGCCCAGCAGCGGCAGCATGTAGAACGGGTTGATCAGGTTCGGCAGTGCTTCGGCGGCGTTGTAGATCTGCACCGCCCAGCCTAGGTGATACTGCAGATCGTTGGCCACTTGCATCACGTACGGCGCTTCGATGATCCACTTGCCGCCGCCGGACGGGATGAAGAAGCCGAGAATCGCCGAGTACACGCCCATCAACAACGCATAGGTATCGTGAGAGGCGATGCTCACGAAAAACGTCGAGATGTGATGCGCCAGGGTTTGCGCATCGGCGCCTTTGACCGTGGTCATCAGCGCGGCAATCGAGCCGTACAGCGGGAACTGAATCAGCACGCCCGTGGTGGTCGGCACCGCTCGCGCAACCGCGTCCAGGAAGCTGCGCGGACGCCAGTGCAGCAATGCGCCGAGCATGATGAACAGGAAGTTGTAGGTGTTCAGCCCGGAGATCGCGGTGATCGCCGGTTTAGTCGAGAACTCGTGGAACAGCCATCCCGCCGCCAGCAGCACCAGCACGATGATCAGCAGCGGACTGTGTTCCAGCCATTCACCCGGCCGGGTGCGCGGTTGCAGCGGAGGCAGGTTAAAGGCCGGGTCGATGCCGCAGGCCTCGGCGTCGCGCGCGGAGTTCGGCCCGGGGGCGGTGGCGTAGGCGATGATGATCGAAATCACGATCAGCGCCAGCAGCATCACGCCGGACTGCCAGAGGAAAATGGTTTCGGTGAAGGGAATAACGCCAGTGATCGACAGGATCGATGGCGGCAGGCTGGCGGGGTTGGCCTGCAACTGCGCAGCCGACGACGACAAGCCCAGCGCCCACACCGCGCCAAGACCCAGATAAGCAGCGGCCCCGGCGGCACGGTAGTCCATTTTCAGATCGGTGCGGCGGGCGAGGGCGCGCACCAGCAAACCGCCGAACACCAGCGACAGACCCCAGTTGAGCAGCGACGCGACCATCGAGATCAAGGCAACCCAGGCCACGGCGGAGCGACCGTTTTTCGGGATGCGTGCCAGGCGATCAATCAGTTTCACGGCGGGGGGCGAGCTGGCGACAACGTAACCGCCTATCACCACGAAAGCCATCTGCATGGTGAACGGAATCAGGCTCCAGAAGCCGTCACCGAACGCCATCGCGGCAGCGGTGGGCTTGGCGCCCATGGCCAGCGTGGCCAGTGCCACGATGATCACGGCCAGCGCGGCGAATACCCAGGAGTCGGGAAACCAGCGTTCGGCAAAACTTGAACAGCGCAGTGCAAAGCGTGCGGAGCGGCTATCTTCGATATCAACGGCCACGGGAGTACCTCGGATTTTTTATGGTTATTTTTGGTCCCTTTGGGCTGCCATCCCTATCAGTCAAACCATATAGCCCCTGTGGATATGACTGTCAGAGCTTTGCGTACCCTCAGGACAGGCATAAACAGTAAATCAACCGCCGCCGTTTTGTGAGCAGGTTTTGCAAAACCGGGACTATGGTCTAACGGGTTGTCCATCCGCCCATTTGCGTAGACCATGGGCGCCTTGGTTTTTTGCCTGCCAGAGTTCTTTGCCATGACTGCCCAAACCACGGCCAAACCTGCGCCGTTCAGCCGCTCCGACTACAAGACCCTCGGCCTTGCGGCCCTTGGCGGGGCGCTGGAGATCTACGATTTCATCATTTTCGTGTTCTTCGCCCTGACCCTCAGCCAGTTGTTCTTCCCGCCGGAAATGCCCGAGTGGCTGCGCCTGTTGCAGAGCTTCGGCATCTTCGTCACCGGTTATCTGGCGCGGCCGCTGGGTGGGATCTTGATGGCGCATTTCGCCGACCGATTGGGGCGCAAGAAAGTCTTCAGCCTGAGCATCCTGATGATGGCGTTGCCGTGCCTGCTGATCGGGATCATGCCGACGTATGCGCAGATCGGTTATTTCGCGCCGCTGCTATTGCTGGCGCTGCGCATCCTCCAAGGCGCGGCCGTCGGCGGTGAAGTACCGAGCGCCTGGGTGTTCGTCGCCGAACACGCACCGACCGGCCATCGTGGTTATGCGCTGGGCGTTTTGCAGGCCGGGCTGACGTTCGGCTATCTGATCGGCGCACTGACCGCGACCTTTCTGGCGCAAGCCTTTACCCCGGCGGAAATCCTCGATTACGCCTGGCGCTATCCGTTCCTGCTCGGCGGCGTATTCGGCGTGATCGGTGTCTATCTGCGTCGCTGGTTAAGCGAAACTCCGGTATTCATGGCAATGGAAGCGCAACGCGAAGCGCGGGTCGAACTGCCGCTGCGTACCGTGCTGCGTGAACACCGGTTGGCGATGCTGCCGGCCATGCTACTGACTTGCGTACTGACCTCGGCAGTGGTGGTGTTCGTGGTCATCACCCCGACCATGATGCAGAAAACTTTCGGCATGACCGCTAGCCAAACCTTTGCCCTGAGCGCATTGGGCATCGTCTTCCTCAACATCGGTTGCGTGATCGCCGGTCTGCTGGTCGATCGCATCGGCGCCTGGCGCACGGTCATGCTTTACAGCCTGCTGCTGCCGCTAGGCATCGCCGTGCTTTATGGCTGTCTGATCATGGGCGGCGATTGGGTTGGTCTGGCCTACGCCGTGGCCGGACTGGCGTGTGGTGTCGTCGGCGCGGTGCCGTCGGTGATGGTCGGTTTGTTCCCGGCGCCTATCCGTGTGTCAGGCATATCCTTCACCTACAACATTGCCTACGCCGCGTGGGCGAGTATCACACCGCTGTTGTTGATCGGTCTGATGCCGTGGAGCCCTTGGATCTGCGTGATCTTCTGCGCGGTGATGGGCGTAGTGGGGATTCTCAGTGCTGCGTATTTCGGCTCGCGGATGCCGCGCACGGGCCCGTGTCAGGTGGCCGGGGCTGCTTGACGCCAACCGCCCAAACTATTTTTGACTGACCGGTCTCAAACGCTCTTCAGAAAAGACTTCCAAGGCCGATGGTTAGGCTGTATCCCGCTTACTACCCTGCCCATCGGTGCTTTCCCATGTTCAACAAACGCCTGAAGCAAGAGCTGGCCGCTCTTCGTGAAGAACTCTCCAGTCTTGTACAGGTAAAGGAAAGCCTGGAGAGCGAGATGCTGGTGCTGACCCTTGAACCGGACGGACGGATTCAATCGGTCAACCAGAACTTCCTCAACGAGATGCTCTACAAGAGCCAGGACCTGATGGGTCGGGCGCTTGAGGATATCGTGCCGGCTCACGTCAAATCCGACGAATTTCACCACCGCTTCAGGAATGCCTTGACCCGAGGCGAGCACTTCGCCGGAGCCGTGCGCCTGTTGCGTGGCAATGGTGAAGAGGCCTGGTTGCGCTCGATTGCCCAGCCTGTACGTTCTTCGGATGGTCGGATCAAACATATTTCGATCTTCTCCAGCGACCTGACCCGCACCATCGAAGCCTCCCGCGAACACGAAAACCTGATCGGCGCGTTGGTGCGTTCCACTGCTGTGATCGAGTTTGACCTCAACGGCAACGTGCTCAACGCCAACGAGCGGTTCCTCAACGGCATGGGTTACAGCCTGGCGCAGATCAAAGGCAAACATCACCGTATGTTCTGCACACCCGAGGAATACAACAGCGCCCAGTATCAGAACTTCTGGCGCCGTTTGAACAATGGCGAATTCGTGGCTGAACGCTTCAAGCGGGTCGACAGCCATGGTCGTACAGTCTGGCTGGAGGCGTCCTACAACCCGGTGGTCGATGCCAACAACAAACTGTACAAAGTGGTGAAGTTCGCCACGGTGATCACCGATCAGGTCAATCGCGAGCAAGCCGTCGCCGACGCGGCCAACATTGCCTACAGCACCTCGCAGCAGACCGACAGCACCGCGCAACGCGGTACGACCGTTGTGACCGAGGCTGTCAACGTGATGCGCGATCTGTCGCGGCACATGCAGACCGCCGGTGAAGGCATCGAAGCGCTGAACGAGCAGTCGCTGGTGATTGGCACCATCGTCAAAACCATCAGCGGCATTGCCGAGCAGACTAACTTGCTGGCGCTCAACGCGGCGATCGAAGCGGCTCGCGCGGGCGAGCAGGGTCGCGGCTTTGCTGTGGTGGCCGATGAAGTGCGACAACTGGCTTCACGTACCAGCCAGGCGACCGAGGAAATCGTCGGCGTGGTGCGGCAGAACCAGGAAATGGCGCGCAACGCCGTCGCCCTGATGACCGACGGCAAGCTCCAGGCCGAACAAGGGCTGGCGCTCGCGGCGGAGGCGGGCACGGTGATCCTCGAGATTCAGGACGGCGCGCAGAAAGTGGTCGATGCGGTCGGGCAGTTCGCCAATCAACTGTCCCACTGACCTGCACGGATCCCTTGTGGGAGCGACGGTGCGACGATTCGACCTGCTCGCGAAGGCGTCAGTACACTCAGCATTGATGTTGACTGATACACCGCTTTCGCGAGCAGGCTCGCTCCCACAGTATCTGTGTTTCTCCAGTGGCAGCGCTACAATCTGTTCCTTTTTCCCGGAGCAGATCCCCATGAGCGATTCCCACCGCCGCCCGGTACCCCTGAACAAAGCCTACCGTTTGCTCAACCACGGCCCGACCGTTCTGGTCAGCGCCGCCCATGACGGCCAGCGCAACATCATGGCCGCCGCGTGGGCGATGCCGCTGGATTTCGAACCGCCGAAAGTCGCCGTCGTACTCGACAAATCCACTTGGACGCGGCAATTGCTCGAAGCCTCCGGCACCTTTGTCCTCAACGTGCCGTGCGCCAATCAGGCCGACATAGTGCAAACCGTTGGCAACACGTCGGGTCTGGAAATCACTCAAAACCAAGGGCAGGACAAGTTTCAGGCCTATGGCTTGCAGACCTTTGCTGGCGAGAAAGTCGAGGCGCCATTGCTCGACGGTTGCGTCGCCTGGCTCGAATGCCGCTTGTTGCCCGAGCCGCGTAACCACGAACAGTACGATCTGTTTCTCGCCGAAGTCATCGCCGCTCACGCCGATGAGCGTGTGTTCAGTGAAGGGCGTTGGCATTTCGAAGGGCATGATGGTTTGCGTACGCTGCACCATGTGGCGGGCGGGCATTTCCTGACGATTGGTGATGCGGTGGATGGCAAGACGCTGGCGCTTTAACGCTGGTTGATGGCAAACCATTGCCGAATGTTGCAAGGTAGGGGCATTGTCGAACCGATCAGGCGCGTGCCCCATGGACCTTTCCCTTTCGAGTTATCTCGCACCGTTACTGTCGCTGGCGTTGCTATGGACAGTTGCGGTGGTCACACCCGGCCCGAACTTCTTCAACATCGCTCAACTCGCAGTTAGCCGCTCCCGCCGTCATGGCGTGGTAGCGGCGCTCGGCGTTGCCAGCGGAACGGTGTTGTGGGGACTGGCGGGCGGCCTGGGTATCCAGTCATTGTTCAGCGCAGCGCCGACCTTGTACTTGAGCTTCAAGATTGCCGGCGGCTGCTACCTGATCTATCTCGGACTCCAGCAATTCAAGCGCAAGGCGCCCATCGTCCCAGGCGCTTCAGATGCTGCGGAGCAAACGTTGCTCGGTGCTTACGGGCGCGGTTTTCTGGGCAACATGACCAACCCCAAATCGGCGCTTTTCGTCGCAACAATCTTCGCCACCGCGATGCCTGCCCATATACCGCCGTTGCTGCTGGCGCTGGCGGTGATGACCATGGCCACGTTGTCGTTCAGTTGGTATTGCAGCGTGGCGCTGTTCTTCGCCAGTCGGCGGATTGCCGGTGTTTACGAGCGGTCACGTCAATGGCTGGATCGATTGGCCGGTGGTTGTTATCTGCTGTTTGGTGCGCATCTGCTGGCTTATCGCTGAGCCGCGGTCACAGGCTGGGTTGCTGCAATCTGTATCAGATTTGCTTCATTGGCTTGATCAGGCTTTCTGCAGGAATTCCAAACAGCTCATGAAGTTTCCAGATCATTGGCAAAGTGAGTGCCCGCTTGCCATTCAACACTTCATAGACCCTGTTTGTTCGACCGATAGCCGGAGCGAGATCCGCGGCTGACAGGCCTGACTGTTCCATCCGGAATTTGATGGCATCGATTGGATTGGGCAAATCCAGTGGAAACTGTTTGGCTTCGTAGGCCTCAATGAGAGTGATCATGATGTCGAAGTAATCACCTTCAGGGGTACCCGGTTCTGGCTCGTTGTCGAAGAGTGCAGACACGTTATTGAGCGCCGCACGGTAGTCTTCTTCGTTATGAATCGGACGTATGTTCATGGGTTACTCCATTTCGACGGTATCAGCGTCGATTGCATCGTACTGCTTGTGGGTGCCGACGAATTTTATGTATATGGCGCCGAAGCGGTAGGCCACGGCTACGATCAGGCGAAAGTCATTGCCCTTGATGTTGAACACCACTCTGCGGCTTTTCAGAATGCTCGCAGAAGCAAAATGTGCCTTGATGTCCGAGGGCGTTGACCAGCTTGATTTTCTCGCTTCATCTATCCACGCCAACAGTGGTTGCTCTGAGTCCGGATACCGTTCCCAAAAATTTTTGAGCTGACTGACAGCGATAATTCTCATGACGCGATCCTAGTCCCGCTATGGGACTGATGCAAGGCTGTTGGCGTTCGGTGGATGTACGGTTCAAATATTTGTGTGTTCATAGATGCCAGCAGATCCCGAAAGTATTGTTTGCGGAACGGTCACTTACTCTATCCGTGGCAGCAAATTTTCGGGGTAGGAAAAGGCGACGGAATGCTAGTGAACACAATCTGTTAGCCACAAAAAAGGCCTACCTCCCGGTAAGCCTTTTCCATTCACTGCGTAGCCTCAATCCCCCAACGCTTCCCCTTCACGCCGTGGATCCGCGCCACCCGCCAACGACACATTCCCTTGCGCATCCTTGACCCGCACGACGGCCTGGGTGCCGCTGGTCATGTCGATTTCATTCACGCTGTGGCCCTTCTCCTTCAGCGCCTGAATCAGCGCCGGGCTGAACTGGCCTTGTTCCAGTTCGGTCGGGCCGTTGCGGCTGCCGAAGTTGGGCAGGCTGATAGCGCTTTGCGGATCGAGGTTCCAGTCGAGCAGGCCGACGGTGGTTTTCGCCACGTATTCGATGATCTGCGAGCCTCCCGGTGAGCCGACGCTGGCGAGGAATTCGCCGCTGTTGCGGTCGAAGATCAGCGTCGGCGCCATCGACGAGCGTGGGCGTTTGCCGGGTTCGACGCGGTTGGCGACTTTCTGCCCGTTTTCTTCGGGGATGAACGAGAAGTCGGTCATCTGGTTGTTCAGCAAGAAGCCCTGAACCATCAGGTGCGAACCGAATGCGGCTTCGATGGTGGTGGTCATCGACACGGCGCCGCCGAGGTCATCCACCGCCACCACTTGCGAGGTGGAAATGCGCAGCGGCGAGCGATCCGGTGCGTAGGCCACTTGCACGCCCGGCGGCGTGCCCGGTTTGGCGCTGCCCATACTGCGTTCGCCGATCAGGCTGGCGCGGCTGGCGAGGTAGCCTGGGTCGACGAGGCCTTTGACCGGCACTGGCACGAAGTCGGTGTCGGCGACGTATTGCGCGCGGTCGGCGTAGGCCAGGCGCTCGGCTTCGGCGATCAGGTGCACGGCTTGTGGATCGGGTTCGATGCCGGCCGGTTTGTCAGTCTTGTGGGGTTTGAGCGGGGTCAGCGAAAGGCGCGGATCGCGGGTCTCCAGCGCCTGCAAGGTGCCGAGAATCTGCGCCACGGCGATCCCGCCCGACGACGGTGGCGGCATACCGCAGACCTGCCAGCGTTTGTAGTCGGTGCACAGCGGTGCGCGCTCCTTGGCCTGATAGCGTTGAAGGTCGTTCAACGACAGGCTGCCGGGGTTGGCGTGGCCCTGAACCTTGGCGACGATTTCCTCGGCGATCGGGCCTTTGTACAACGCATCGGCGCCTTCGTTGGCAATGCGCTTGAACACCTTAGCCAGCGCCGGGTTTTGCAGGCGCGTGCCGACGGCTTTGACACTGCCGTCGTGGTTGAGGAAATAAGCGGCCATGTCCGGCGATTTACCAATCACCGGGTCTGACGCCAGCAGCGAATACAGACGCGGGGAAATCGCAAAGCCTTGCTCGGCCAGTTTGATTGCCGGCTCGAAGAGCTTCGCCCACGGCAGGCGCCCGTGTTGTTTATGCGCCATCTCCAGTGCGCGCAACACGCCCGGCGTGCCGACCGAACGGCCACCGATCTGCGCCTGCGGGAACGGCATCGGTTTACCGTCCGCTTGCAGAAACAGCTTCTCGGTGGCGCCGGCCGGCGCGGTTTCGCGACCGTCATAGGTGCGCACCTGTTTACCGTCCCACAGCACGATCATCGCGCCGCCACCGATCCCGGAGGATTGCGGCTCAACCAGCGTCAGCACCGCTTGCATCGCAATCGCCGCATCAATCGCCGAACCGCCCTGACGTAGCATCTCGCGACCGGCTTCAGTGGCCAGCGGATTCGCAGCGGCGGCCATGTGTTTGCTGGCGTGGCGGGTTTGCAGGTCGGTGCGATAACCGGAGGCGGCTTCTGGCGCCAGCGGCAGGGTCGAGGAGGGCGGGGCGTTGCACGCGGTGAGGGTCAGGGCACTGATAATTAGGGTCAGGGCAGGCAGGCGAAAGCGGCTCAAGGGCAGGGCTGTAAACACGTAGGCTCTCCGTCCGTGGGATAAAAGTCTGACGGACTTTATCGACCGACCGTGAAGGACGCAAACCACCGGTGTGTTTCTCCTTCATGCCTTGGCGAATTTTCTGTAGGGTCAGTGGCAATCGTGAAGCCAGAAAAATCCACAAGAGGCCGACATGAACAGCGAGTTTCCTAGCGAGTCCAGTTACCGCCATCAGCGCGAACAGTTTCTTGCCGCTGCGACATCCGCCGGCGCGACGCTTACCTCCTACGCACACCCGCGTTGCGGGCCGTTTGGCGAAACGTTGAGCACCGATGTGGCCGTGCTCGGCGACCCGCAGGCGAAGCGGCGTTTGGTGACGCTTAGCGGTACGCATGGCGTGGAGGGTTATTACGGCTCCGACTGTCAGATCGACTGGCTGAAAACCTTCGTGCCGGGTTCGCTGCCCAAGGACGTCGCGGTGGTGATGGTTCACCTGATCAATCCCTGGGGCACGGCGTGGTTGCGGCGGGTCAATGAAGACAACATCGACCTCAACCGCAATCACCAGGATTTCACTGGGTCGCTACCGGATAACCGCGCTTACGCCGCGCTGCATGAAATCTACGCCTGCCGCGACCTGAACGGCCCCGAGCGACAACGTGCCGATGCCTTGCTGGCTGCGCAGATCGATGAGCATGGCTGGCCGGCGGTGATGTCGATTGTCGAGGGCGGTCAGCACAGCCATCCCGATGGATTGTTTTACGGCGGTCGCGCGCCGAGTTGGTCGAATCGCACGTTGCATCAAATCATCGAAGCACATCTGGCTGGCGCAGAAACGCTGATGTGTTTCGACCTGCACACCGGGGCTGGTGAGTACGGTCATCCGATGCTGTTGACCATCACTGAGGCGCCATACCCGGCATTGGCGCAGGCCCGATCGATCTACGGCCCATGGCTCTACACCCTGCACACCGGCGCCAATACCCTGAGTGAAACCGGGGTTGCGGCGACAGCTACCGGTTACACCTCGCAGGCGTTGCTCAATGCATTACCAGGTGTGCAACTGATGCCATTCGTGATCGAGTGCGGGACGTATCCGGGAGCGGACGTGCATCGATATTTGCGTGATGACCATTGGCTGCATCTGCATGGCGATCCGCTGGGTGCGATGGGAAGGGCGATCAAGTTGAATTTGCTGGAGCAGTTTTATCCGGCGGATCAGGATTGGCGGGCGATGGTGGGGCTGCGGACTCGGCAGGTTTGGGGGAAGGGATTGGCGGCGCTGGAAACGCTGACGCAGTAAAAACAAGGCTTGCCGGGCGCAGTGCTGTGGGCACTTTTCTCGAGGCATAAAAAAACGGCCTACCTTTTGGTAAGCCGTTTTTAGTACTTGGTGGCTACACAGGGACTTGAACCCCGGACCCCAGCATTATGAATGCTATGCTCTAACCAACTGAGCTATGTAGCCAAGTGGCGCGCATTATTCCCCTGAAATGGAAAAGCGTCAAGCGTAAATTTAAAATATTTCTTCCTGTTTTCAACCGCTTATCCTCCGACCCCGGAAATCGGGGCCGGGCAGGGCGTCAACGCAGTTGGAATCTTGCGGTATTGGCGCTCAACGCATGGCTGCCCTGGCT
This sequence comes from Pseudomonas sp. NPDC087639, assembly GCF_044743385.1. Lineage (NCBI taxonomy): Bacteria > Pseudomonadati > Pseudomonadota > Gammaproteobacteria > Pseudomonadales > Pseudomonadaceae > Pseudomonas > Pseudomonas sp. NPDC087639. The sequence continues at coordinate 26,321 of NZ_JBIUWI010000065.1, forward strand.
CAGGGTATCCGCCGCCAAGTTCACCGCCCGCGCACCTTCAAGCAAACGCACCGCTGCCTGATCGACCTGCTGGATATTGCCGCTGACCTCATCGGCGGTACTCGCTTGCTCTTCAACCGCCGTGGCGATCTGCGCGAGTGTGTCGGTGACGCTCTGCACGGCGCTGGCGATTTCGCCCAAGCGTTCACCGAGACCGGTGACCGACTCGGCATCGGTTTGCGCCTGGCCGCACGCGGCTTCCATCAAACTCACGGCTTCGTTGACCGTGGCGCGTAGGCTGTCAACGGTGCCGGCGATCTGCGCCGTGGACGATTGCGTACGTTGCGACAGGCTGCGCACCTCATCGGCCACCACGGCAAAACCGCGTCCCTGTTCACCGGCGCGCGCCGCTTCAATCGCAGCGTTGAGTGCCAACAGGTTGGTCTGTTCGGCAACACCACGAATGGTGTCGACCACCAGTTGAATCTGCTGCCCTTGTTCGCTGACCCGGCCCAGTGCCGCTGCCGTTTCGTTGAGGCGTTGATTGAGCTGCTGAATGCTCGCGGTAGTCCGTTGGCTGTCGCGGCTGCTGTCAGCGGCGATGCGTTGGGTGTGCTGCGCGCTGCCGGAAGCCTGTTCGCAACTCTGCGCCACGCCTTGCGAAGTGGCAGCCAGTTGCGTGGCGGCAGCGGCGATCTGGCTGATCTGCAACTGTTGCGCTTCGACTTCACCCAGCGCGCCGCTGGAATGATCGTTGAGGCTGCGCACCGCGTTGCTCAGTTGCGAGGTCTCGTGGTCGACGCCGAGCATGCTGTTGCGCAGTTGCACCACGGCGACGTTGAGCGCGGTGCTGATCGCCGCCAACTCATCGCGGCCCTCCACCGGCACTTGCAGGCTCAGATTGCCGTCACGCAGGGCTTCGGCAAGCACCGTGATGCCGCTGGCGCTACGCCGGATCGAGGCTTGCAGGCAGATGAACAAGTACAACGCGGCCAGCAGCAGACAGCCGAATACAGCGGCGACGAGGATGAACTGGCGAATCGCCGAAGCGTGGTAGGCCTCCAGGCGCTGATCCAGCGACACCAGCGATTGCTGGCGCAGGGAGGCGAGGTCGGTCAGCAACGCGTCGAGGCTGCGTTCGAACTCTTCGGGCTTGAGCGTGATGCTGCCGCCGAACACGCCGTCATCCAGCACCTTGAGGCCAGCATCGAGGTTTTTCAGGCTGCCGTGATACTGGCCGGCCCAGGCTTGCAGCTCTTTCGGCAGGCGCGCTTCGAGCAGGCCTGCCGTTTTGACAAGCTGCTCGCGGGCATCGCCGATGCGGCTGCGCAGGTCGCGCAACTGCAAACGGCTCTGCAAGGTGAACTGGCCGGACACCACCGAAGCCTGACCCACCGCTGCGAGGCGACCGACCCGTTCGATCAAGTCCGGCGCGTGCTGGGTGGAAATTTGCGTGAGCAAGTAGGTTTCCAGCCACGGTGCCAAGGTCAGGCGATTGTCCATGACGATCTGCTCGCGCAACGCTTGCAGGGCACTGAGGGCATGGGTGAACCGGTCGTAACCGTCCGGCCACCAGCCGACGCCGCTGAGGCTTTTCGAATCCAGGCCATTGAGCGCGGTTTGCAGTGCCTGAAAGCGGACGAGAATCTCGCCGTCGGCGCCTTCGTTTTTCAGGGCATTGCCCAAATCGGCAGTGGCTTGCAGGACGGCGGGTTGCACGCCATCGAATGCAGCCATGGCGGCGAGGGTCGCCGGCGTCGGTTGGCGATTGGTTTCCGTGGCGCGCCAACGGGCGGCGCGGTCACGTTGGGCGGCGAGCAGGTTGTCCAGCGCATCGAGGCTGAGCAACTGTCGCACCCCGGCGCGTTCGCCGGAAATCAGATTGAGCTTGTCGCGATAGTCCTGGCCGATCATCAACAGACTGCCGGCCAACGGCAGAATGAACAGTAGAAACAACAGCTGGAATTTACGTGCGAAGCCAAACCGCCCCAGCAATTTGATCCCCGGTGAAAGGAATGCCTGCATGCCTCATGACTCCTCTGGACACCACGCACCATTGGCGTGCATCGCGGTCGGTCGACCTTGATGTTGTGCCCTGCTAAAAGGCCTCGAAAGTTCACTCTCGCCTGCTCTGTAGGCCGGCTCTGTAGCGAAACTTCCCATTCTCGGTGCCCTTTGTAAGGGCGCCGCGTTCAAGCGGAGAAGCAAGGCAAGATTCAGACCATGGCGTTGCGCTATCACCGTTGTGGCGATGAACAACTCGTTCGTTAGCTGGCTAAGGGGATGGCGCTGGCGCACCGAAAAATGGCACATTGACGCACCTGCCTGCGGGCACCCATCTGCTGTCCGGAAATTTCCATGGCTATCAGCAACGCTCAGACCGCCGCTGCCTCGGCGTCCGCTCCTCCCCAAAGCAGCCCACTGGTGATGCGCATCATCGGCGCGGTGGCGCTGGCGCATTTGATCAATGACCTGATCCAGTCGGTGCTGCCGTCGATCTACCCGATGCTCAAGGCCAACTACGGTCTGAGCTTCACTCAGGTCGGTTTGATTACCCTGACGTTTCAACTGACCGCCTCGCTTTTGCAGCCGTGGGTCGGTTATCACACCGATCGCCATCCGAAACCGTGGCTGTTGCCGGCGGGTTCCATCTGCACGCTGATTGGCATCGTGATGATGTCGATGGTCGGCAGTTTTCCATTGATTCTGTTGGCGGCGGCGCTGATTGGTATCGGCTCCTCGACGTTCCACCCCGAGGCATCGCGCATTGCGCGGCTGGCCTCGGGCGGACGCTTCGGTCTGGCGCAATCGACCTTCCAGGTCGGTGGTAACGCCGGTTCTGCGTTCGGCCCGTTGCTGGCGGCGGCGATCATCATTCCGTTCGGTCAGGGCAACGTGGCGTGGTTCGGTCTGTTCGCAGTATTTGCATTGTTCGTGCTGTACCGCATCAGTCGCTGGTACGCCCATCACCTGAACCTGTTCAAACTCAAGGCCGGTCAGGCAGCGACTCACGGGTTGTCTAAGGGCAGGGTGACCAGTGCGCTGGTGGTGCTCGGTTTGCTGGTGTTCTCCAAGTATTTCTACATGGCCAGCCTCACGAGCTATTTCACGTTCTACCTGATCGAGAAGTTCGACCTGTCGGTGGCCAGTTCGCAGCTGCACTTATTCCTGTTTCTTGGCGCGGTGGCGGCGGGCACCTTCTTCGGCGGGCCGATCGGCGACAAGATCGGGCGTAAGGCGGTGATCTGGTTTTCGATCCTGGGCGTGGCGCCGTTTACGCTGCTCATGCCTCACGTCGATCTGTTCTGGACGACGGTCCTCAGCGTGGTGATCGGCTTCATCCTCGCTTCGGCGTTCTCGGCGATTGTGGTCTATGCGCAAGAGTTGGTGCCGGGCAATGTCGGGATGATTGCCGGGGTGTTTTTCGGTTTGATGTTTGGTTTTGGCGGGATTGGCGCGGCGTTACTTGGGCATCTCGCGGATGTGCACGGGATTGAGTACGTTTACTTCCTGTGCTCGTTCTTGCCGCTGTTCGGGGTGTTGGCGATCTTTTTGCCGCGGACCAAAAAGGCCTGACCTCACACAGTTCAAACTGTGGGAGCGAGCCTGCTCGCGAATGCGGTGTGTCATCCGCAGAGATGTGACTGACACTCCCTCTTCGCGAGCAGGCTCGCTCCCACAGGGGAAATGTTCAACAGTAGATTTCAGGCACAAAAAAGCCGCGTATCAAACGCGGCTTTTTCTTGGGCGTGTCGCTTACACGTTGAAACGGAAGTGCATCACGTCGCCGTCTTTGACGATGTAGTCCTTGCCTTCCAGACGCCATTTACCGGCTTCTTTGGTGCCGGCTTCGCCCTTGTACTGGATGAAGTCGTTGTAGGCGATAACTTCGGCGCGGATGAAGCCTTTTTCGAAGTCGGTGTGGATCACGCCGGCAGCCTGAGGTGCGGTGGCACCGACTTTGACGGTCCAGGCGCGGACTTCTTCGACACCGGCGGTGAAGTAGGTCTGCAGGTGCAGCATTTCGTAACCGGCGCGGATCACGCGGTTCAGGCCAGGCTCTTCCAGACCCAGGGCCTCGAGGAACATGTCCTTCTCTTCGCCGTCATCCAGCTCGGCGATTTCCGCTTCGATCTTGTTGCAGACCGGAACCACCATGGCGCCTTCTTCTTCGGCGATGGCCTTGACCACGTCCAGGTGCGGGTTGTTCTCGAAACCGTCTTCAGCAACGTTGGCGATATACATGACCGGTTTGGTGGTCAGCAGGTGGAAGCCTTTGATGACTGCCTTTTCGTCAGTGCTCATGTTCTTCATCAGGCTGCGCGCAGGCTTGCCTTCGGTGAAGTGTGCGATCAGTTGCTCCAGCAGAGCTTTCTGAACCACTGCGTCCTTGTCACCGCCCTTGGCGTTGCGTGCGACTTTCTGCAGTTGCTTCTCGCAGCTGTCGAGGTCGGCGAAGATCAGTTCCAGGTCGATGATTTCGATGTCGCGTTTCGGGTCGACGCTGTTGGAGACGTGGATTACGTTTTCGTCTTCGAAGCAGCGCACGACGTGAGCGATGGCATCGGTTTCACGGATGTTGGCCAGGAACTTGTTGCCCAGGCCTTCACCTTTCGAGGCGCCGGCTACCAGGCCTGCGATGTCGACGAATTCCATGGTGGTCGGCAGGATGCGCTTTGGATTGACGATGGCCGCCAGTGCTTCCAGACGCGGGTCCGGCATCGGCACGATGCCGCTGTTCGGCTCGATGGTGCAGAAGGGGAAGTTCTCGGCCGCGATACCGGATTTGGTCAGGGCGTTGAACAGGGTGGACTTGCCGACGTTAGGCAGGCCGACGATGCCGCAATTGAATCCCATGGTGTTTCCCCTCGGAGTAGAGTCAGGCCTTCTGGCTGT
>NZ_JBIUWI010000066.1:0-20334 GCF_044743385.1 Pseudomonas sp. NPDC087639
ACTTCAGCGTCTGCGAAAAGATGCTGCAATACTTCATCAACAAGGTTCACGAAAACAGCTTTCTGCAGCCTAGCCCTCGTGTGCTGATCTGCGGTCCATGCAAATCCACCCAGGTTGAGCGTCGTGCCATCCGTGAATCGGCTCTTGGTGCCGGTGCGCGTGAAGTGTTCCTGATCGAAGAGCCAATGGCTGCTGCGATCGGTGCCGGCCTGCCGGTAGAAGAAGCGCGCGGTTCGATGGTCGTCGATATCGGTGGTGGTACTACCGAAATCGCGCTGATCTCCCTGAACGGTGTGGTTTACGCCGAATCCGTCCGCGTTGGTGGCGACCGTTTCGATGAAGCGATCATCACTTATGTGCGCCGCAACTACGGCAGCCTGATCGGCGAATCCACCGCCGAGCGCATCAAGCAGGAAATCGGTACGGCCTACCCGGGCGGCGAAGTTCGCGAAGTCGACGTTCGCGGTCGCAACCTGGCCGAAGGCGTTCCACGCGCATTCACCCTGAACTCCAACGAAGTGCTGGAAGCTCTGCAAGAGTCCCTGGCCACCATCGTTCAGGCCGTGAAAAGCGCCCTGGAGCAGTCGCCGCCGGAACTGGCTTCCGACATCGCCGAGCGTGGCCTGGTGCTGACCGGTGGTGGCGCGCTGCTGCGTGACCTCGACAAGTTGCTGGCTCAGGAAACCGGTCTGCCGGTGATCGTTGCCGAAGATCCGCTGACTTGCGTTGCTCGCGGCGGTGGCCGTGCATTGGAAATGATGGATAAGCACACCATGGATCTGCTCTCGAGCGAATAAGTCGCCGAGTGCAATACGTGGGTGAGCGCGCAGGCAGCACTTTGCAGTGCTGCCTGTTGGCGTTTATCTTCTGTCAGTCTTCATCCAGGCCGGTTTGATGCCGTATGAATAAACAGAACATTTGCCTGGGAGGAGCGGCTTATTAAACCGCTTTTCGCCAAGGGCCCTTCACTGGGCGTCCGCCTGTTGGTGCTGGCCGTGTTGTCGGTTGCGCTGATGGTGGTCGATGCCCGCTTTGATCTGCTCAAGCCTGCGCGCAAACAAGCGTCGCTGGTGCTGATGGATGCCTACTGGATCACCGACCTGCCCGGACGGCTGTGGGACGGTATCGCCAGCCAGTTCGGCAGTCGCACCGAACTCATCGCCGAAAACGAAAAACTCAAGACCGAAAACCTGCTGTATCAGGGCCGCATGCAGAAGCTTGCCGCACTGACCGAGCAGAATGTTCGGCTGCGCGAGTTGCTCAACTCTTCAGCGCTGGTCAACGAAAAGGTTGAAGTAGCCGAGTTGATCGGCATGGACCCCAACCCCTTCACCCACCGCATCATCATCAACAAAGGTGAGCGCGACGGCGTGGTCCTCGGTCAGCCGGTGCTCGATGCACGCGGTCTGATGGGGCAGGTGGTCGAGTTGATGCCGTACACCTCCCGTGTATTGCTGCTGACCGACTCAACTCACAGCATTCCTGTGCAAGTGAACCGTAACGGTTTGCGGGCAATCGCCAGCGGTACCGGCAACCCGGAACGTCTGGAACTACGCCACGTCGCCGACACGGCGGATATCAAGGAAGGCGATTTGCTGGTCAGCTCTGGCCTCGGTCAGCGTTTTCCGGCGGGTTATCCGGTGGCGACGGTCAAGGAAGTGATCCACGATTCCGGTCAACCGTTCGCAATCGTTCGCGCTGTGCCGACTGCTGCGTTGAACCGTAGTCGCTACCTGCTGCTGGTGTTCAGTGACTCGCGTACCGCCGAGGAGCGCGCCAACGACGCCGCGCAGGCTCAGGAAGCTCTGGATGCCCATGGCGGCGGTCCTATGCAGCCGGCCAACGTTTCGCGACCGCTGGTCATGCCGGCGCCTGCCGCAACGCCAACCGCCGAACAGGCACCCGCCGCCACAGTGCCCGCCGCGACGCCGGTCAAGCCTGGCGCGAGCAAGCCGCCGGCGACTGCTCCGACGGCGACAAAGCCACCGGCTTCTGCGCCAGCAGCCAGCAAACCGCCCGCCAAACCGCCGGCGACGGCGCCAGTCACCACTGGGGGACGAGAATAATGGTCGGTGTAAAAGCCTCTCGAAATGGCTGGATGGTCTGGCTGACGTTTGTTATCGGCTTGTTGCTCAGCGTCTCGCCGTTGCCGATCTTCATGGAAATACTGCGTCCGCTGTGGCTGGCGTTGCTCCTGACGTTCTGGGCGCTGTACATGCCGCAGACGGTCGGCATGGTCACGGCGTTCTGCCTGGGTCTGGCCGAAGACGTGCTGCAGGGCGATCTGTTCGGGCAGAACGCGCTCGTCCTCTCGCTGATCACTTTCCTGGTGCTGTCACTGCAACAACGCTTGCGAATGTTCCCGATGTGGCAACAGTGCCTGGTGATCCTGGTGATCTTCGGCCTCGCACAACTGGTGCAGTTGTGGCTCAGTGCCTTGACCGGCAACCGTCAGCCGACTCTGGCGCTGGTCCTGCCGGCACTGGTCAGCGCCTTGCTCTGGCCCTGGATCAGTTTCGCCCTGCGTGGATTGCGCCGCCGCTACAAAATCAATTGATCCGGTGAAGCAGGGCACTGAACAGGGAGACGTTTTGATGAAGCCGCTTTACCTCGCCTCTGGATCGCCGCGTCGGCGTGAGTTGCTCACGCAGATCGGCGTTCCGTTCTCCGCCATCAGCGCGGATATCGATGAAACCCCGTTGCCCGAAGAATCGCCATCGGCCTATGTCGAGCGCCTTGCGCGCGGCAAGGCTGAGGCCGGCCGGCGCACGGTCGTGTCCGGCCAGGCATTCTGCGTGTTGGGTGCCGACACCGCGGTGGTGCTGGACGGCAAAATTCTTGGCAAACCGGTGGACGAAGCCGATGCATGCGCCATGCTGATGATGTTGTCCGGCAAGGAGCATGAAGTGCTGACGGCGATTGCCGTGCTCGAAGGTGAGCGCTGCGACTCGCGGGTGGTACGCAGTCTGGTGCGGTTCCGGCCGATCAGCCGCGAAGAGGCTGCTGCCTACTGGGCCAGCGGCGAGCCCCGGGACAAGGCCGGTGGTTACGGCATTCAGGGGCTTGGCGCGGTATTTGTCGCGGGGCTCAATGGCAGTTATTCGGCGGTGGTCGGGTTGCCTGTTTGCGAAACCGCAGAACTGTTGGGCCATTTCGGCATACCCTGTTGGCAAAACCTGAACGCGCAATAAGCGTCGTACGAACAAGATGCGGCCATTATCGTGAACATGCCTGAACGAGATCCTGCCATGAGTGAAGAGATTCTGATCAACATCACGCCGATGGAGTCGCGCGTGGCGGTGGTCGAAAACGGTGTGCTGCAAGAAGTCCACGTCGAGCGCACGCAAAAACGCGGGATCGTCGGCAACATCTATAAAGGCAAGATTGTCCGGGTGTTGCCGGGTATGCAGGCAGCGTTCGTCGACATCGGTCTGGATCGTGCGGCGTTCATTCATGCTGCGGAGATTTCTCTGCGCGAAGGCCCTGCGGTGGAAAGTATCAGCGCGCTGGTGCACGAAGGTCAGAGCCTGGTGGTGCAGGTCACCAAAGACCCGATAGGCTCCAAAGGCGCGCGGTTGACCACGCAGTTGTCGATTCCGTCGCGCTACCTGGTGTACATGCCGCGCACCGCCCACGTCGGTATTTCGCTGAAAATCGAAGACGAAGCCGAGCGCGATCGCCTTAAGCAGGTGGTCACCGATTGTGTGGCCAAAGAAGGCATCAAGGAGGCTGGCGGCTTTATTCTGCGTACCGCCGCTGAAGGCGCCGGGGCCGATGAGATCCTTATGGACATCCGCTATCTCCGGCGCCTGTGGGATCAGATCAACGAACAGATCAAAACCATATCTGCGCCGAGTGTGATCTACGAAGACCTCGGTCTGGCCCTGCGCACGCTACGTGACTTGGTCAATCCGAAGATCGAGAAAATCCGCATCGATTCCCGGGAAACCTTCCAGAAAACCACGCAGTTCGTCGCCGAACTGATGCCTGAAATCGCCGATCGTCTGGAACATTACCCGGGCGAGCGGCCGATTTTCGATTTGTACGGCGTCGAAGACGAAATCCAGAAAGCGCTTGAGCGCAAGGTACCGCTGAAATCCGGTGGCTATCTGGTGGTCGATCCGGCGGAAGCCATGACCACCATCGACGTCAATACCGGGGCATTCGTCGGTCATCGCAATCTCGAAGAAACCATCTTCAAGACCAATCTCGAAGCGGCCACTGCGATTGCCCGGCAGATGCGTCTGCGCAATCTGGGCGGGATCATCATCATCGACTTCATCGACATGGAAGATGAAGAGCATCAGCGCCAGGTGTTGCGTACGTTGGAGAAACAACTGGAGCGCGATCATGCCAAGACCAACATCATCGGGATCACCGAGTTGGGCCTGGTGCAGATGACCCGCAAGCGTACCCGCGAAAGCTTGGAGCAAGTGCTGTGCGAACCGTGCAGCAGTTGTCAGGGTCGCGGCAAGCTGAAGACTGCGGAAACCATCTGTTACGAGATTTTCCGCGAGATCCTTCGTGAAGCCCGAGCCTATCAGGCCGAGGGTTATCGCGTGCTGGCGAACCAGAAAGTGGTCGACCGACTGCTCGACGAAGAGTCCGGCAACGTTGCCGAGCTTGAAGGGTTTATCGGGCGCACCATTCGCTTCCAGGTGGAAACCATGTATTCCCAGGAACAATATGACGTGGTGCTGCTCTGAACCCCTGCGTCATCTTTTTTCCACAGCGGCTGGCCTCAGCTTTTCGCAGTATTTTTGCCATGGGAGCCAACTGACATGGACCGTCTGACACGCATTTTGGCCGCACTCACCCGCTGGGGGCTGGGCCTGTGCGCGTTGGTTCTGGTGTTGATGGCGTTGTATGTCAGTCTCGGTCGCGAGCTGACCCCGTTGGTGGCCGAGTACCGCACCGACATCGAAGACAAGGCCAGTGCAGCCCTCGGCATGCCGTTGCAGATTGGCGAGCTGGAGGGTAACTGGAGCGGGTTCGCGCCGATCCTGCTGGCCCATGATGTGATGGTCGGCGACGGTGCCAACGCCCTGCGTCTTGATCGAGTGCGTGCAGTACCCGATCTGTGGGCCAGTCTGTTGGCCCGCGAAGTGCGCATCGCTCATCTGGAACTCAATGGCCTGAAAATCAGCCTCAAGGAATCCGAGGACGGCACCTGGGCGCTGGAAGGCTTGCCGGTGCAGAAGGATCAACCGTTCGATCCCGAGCAACTGTTCAAGCGCTCGCAAATGATTCAGCAACTGTCGGTGCTCGACAGTCAGGTGACCTTGCAGCCACTGGATCACGCGCCGATGACCCTCACCTACGTCGGCCTCAACCTGAAAACCGGTGCCACTCGTCAGCGTCTCGATGCACGTTTGACCCTGCCTGATGGCCAACCCGTTGCACTGAACCTGCGAACTCGAATCCGCCCCGGCCAATGGCAAGACAGCGCGATAGAAGGCTACGCCAGCCTGCCGCAAAGTGATTGGTCGAAGTGGCTGCCAGAGCGCCTCACTCAACAATGGAATTTCTCCGAGATCAAGGCCGGCGGCGAGCTCTGGGTGAACTGGGCCGAGGGCGCGCTGCAAAGTGCGGCGCTGCGTTTGAACGCACCGCAAGTGACTGGCGCCTACGCCGAGCGCAAGCCGATCCAGATCAACAATCTGGCGCTCAACGCCTACTATAAAAACAGTGCCAACGGCGCGACCGTCACCCTCGATTCGCTGGCGATGAACTTCGGCGAAACCCGTTGGGAGACGCGCGTGCAAGTGCAGCAGACGCGCGCCACTGACAAGGTCGACGAACTCTGGCATTTGCAGGCAGATCGTCTTGATCTCACCCCGATCACCCCGTTACTCAACGCGTTGGGGCCGCTGCCGCAAGGCTTCGCCACCGTGGTCGAGCGCCTGAAAGTGACCGGTGGGCTGCGCAACGTGTTGCTGGATTTCCGCCCGAACGCCACTGACGGTACAAAATTCGGCTTTGCCGCCAACCTCGATCGTGTCGGTTTTGATGCCTATCACGGCGCCCCTGCGGCGCGAAATGTCAGCGGCAGCCTCAGCGGTAATCTCGATGGTGGCGAGTTGCGCATGGACAGCAAGGATTTTGTCCTGCACCTCGATCCGATCTTCGCCAAGCCCTGGCAATACATTCAGGCCAACGCACGGCTCACCTGGAAACTGGATAAAGACGGCTTCACTCTGATCGCGCCGTACCTGAAGGTACTGGGCGAGGAGGGCAAGATTGCCGGCGACTTCCTCATTCGACTGCATTTCGATCACAGCCAGGAAGACTACATGGACTTGCGGGTCGGTCTTGTCGATGGCGACGGCCGCTACACCGCCAAGTATTTGCCCGAAGTGCTGAGCCCGGCGCTCGACGAATGGCTGCGCACCGCGATTCTCAAAGGCGCGGTGGATCAGGGCTTCTTCCAGTACCAAGGTTCGCTGAGCAAAAATGCCGGCGAGGCCGACCGCAGCATCAGCCTGTTCTTCAAGGTGCATGACGCCGAACTGGCCTTCCAGCCGGGCTGGCCGCATGTGAGCAAGGTCAGTGGTGACGTGTTCATCGAAGACAGCGGCGTGCGGATCTGGGCCAGCAAGGGCCAGTTGCTCGATACGCAGGTCAGTGATGTTTTCGTCAATATTCCCCATGTTCCGTCGGGTCAGAACACCCATATGTTTCTCGACGGCGCATTTGCCGGTGGTCTGGGTGACGGGCTGAAGATCCTGCAGGAAGCACCGATCGGCACCGCCGATACCTTCGCCGGCTGGGAAGGCTCGGGCGATCTGCAAGGCAAGCTGAAACTGGATATTCCGCTGGCCAAGGGAGACCAGCCGAAAATCCTCGTCGACTTCAAAACCGCCAATGCGCGGCTGAAACTGGCCGAACCGAAACTGGAGCTGACGCAACTCAAGGGCGACTTCCGTTTCGACAGCGCCAAGGGGCTCAGTGGGCAGAACATCGCAGCTCGGGCGTTCGACAAACCGGTCACCGCGCAAATCTTTGCCGATGGCAGCCCCGGTAAGCTCAGAACCCGAGTGGCCGCTTCGGGACAGGTAGAGGTCAAGAAACTCACTGACTGGCTCGGCGTGACTCAGCCGGTACCGGTGACCGGGACGATTCCCTATCAGCTGCAACTGAACCTCGACGGCGCCGACAGCCAGTTGATGGTCAGCTCCAACCTCAAAGGGGTGACCGTCGACCTGCCCGCACCGTTCGGTATGGCAGCCGATGTCGGTCGCGACACGGTCTTCCGCATGACTCTGCAAGGGCAGGAGCGGCGTTACTGGGTCAATTACGATCAACTGGCCAATTTCACCTTTGCCGCACCACCGACGAATTTCGCTGACGGGCGCGGCGAGTTGTTTCTCGGTGCAGGCGAAGCGGTGCTGCCGGGCGCCAAGGGCTTGCGTATTCGCGGCGTGCTGTCGGAACTGGACGTTGCGCCGTGGCAGGACCTGGTCAACAAATATGCCGGACAGGACCCGGGCGGCAGTGCCAAGCAACTGTTGAGCAGTGCTGACTTCAAGATCGGCAAGCTCACGGCGTTCGGCACCACGCTGGATCAGGCCTCGGTTCAGGTCAATCGCAAGCCGGGGGCGTGGAATCTGGCGCTCGACAGTCAACAGGCCAAAGGCACTGCCAGCCTTCCGGACGCGAAAAGCACACCGCTTGCGGTGAATCTGCAATACGTGCGACTGCCGGCGCCGGACCCGACGGTACAGGCCGACGAAAATTCACCAGACCCGTTGGCGTCGGTGGATCCATCGAAAATTCCGGCGCTGGATATCACCATCAATCAACTGTTCCTCGGCCAGGATCTGGTCGGTGGCTGGTCGCTCAAAGTGCGCCCGACCGCCAAAGGCATCGCCCTGAACAACCTCGACATGGGCCTCAAAGGCATTCTGTTACAGGGCAATGGTGGCTGGGAAGGCGCGCCGGGGTCGACCAGCAGCTGGTTCAAGGGCCGGATTGGCGGCAAGAATCTGGCCGACGTGCTCAAGGGCTGGGGCTTTGCGCCAAGCGTGACCAGTGAAGAGTTCCATATGGACGTCGATGGCCGCTGGCCGGGTTCGCCGGCATGGCTGGCGACCAAACGCTTCTCCGGCACCCTCGATGCGTCGCTGAACAAGGGCCAGTTTGTCGAAGTCGAGGGCGGTGCGCAGGCACTGCGGGTGTTTGGGCTGCTGAACTTCAACTCCATCGGCCGCCGTTTGCGTCTGGATTTCTCCGACCTGTTCGGCAAAGGCTTGAGCTACGACCGGGTCAAGGGACTGCTGGTTGCCAGCAACGGTGTGTATGTCACGCGGGAACCGATTCGCCTGACCGGGCCGTCTAGCAACCTCGAACTGAACGGTACGCTGGATCTGGTCGGTGATCAGGTCGATGCCAAATTGCTGGTGACCTTGCCGGTGACCAATAACCTGCCGATTGCCGCGCTGATCGTCGGTGCCCCGGCGGTCGGCGGTGCGCTGTTCCTCATCGACAAGCTGATCGGTGACCGTGTGGCACGTTTTGCCAGTGTGAAATACACCGTCAAAGGCCCGTGGAAAGAACCGAAAATCACGTTCGACAAGCCTTTTTGAACAGCCAGGCCTTGAGACGATGGAGTAGCATGGCCGCATATGTCTTGCGGAGTTCGCCATGTCTTTAGCGGTCATTCAAATGGTCAGCCAGAGTGACGTGCTGGCCAATCTGGCTCAGGCCCGGCGCTTGCTCGAACAGGCTGCGGCCGGTGGTGCGAAGCTGGCCGTGTTGCCGGAAAACTTCGCTGCCATGGGCCGTCGCGACATCGCTGACATCGGTCGCGCTGAAGCATTGGGCGAAGGTCCGATCCTGCCATGGTTGAAACAGACGGCCCGCGACCTCAGGTTATGGATAGTCGCCGGCACGTTGCCGCTACCACCCATCGATCAACCGACGGCCAAGTCGCATGCATGCTCGCTGCTGATCAACGATCTGGGCGAAACCGTTGCACGGTATGACAAGCTGCACCTGTTTGATGTGGATGTGGCGGACAATCGCGGGCGTTACCGCGAATCCGATGACTATGCTTATGGCGGTGGTGTGGTGGTTGCGGATACACCGGTCGGCAAAGTCGGTCTGACCGTGTGTTACGACCTGCGCTTTCCGGAGCTGTACAGCGAATTGCGCGCCGCCGGTGCCGAGTTGATTACGGCACCTTCAGCCTTTACCGCGGTGACCGGCGCGGCGCATTGGGATGTGCTGATTCGCGCGCGGGCCATCGAGACTCAGTGTTACGTGTTGGCGGCAGCACAGGGCGGGACCCATCCGGGGCCGCGGGAAACCTTCGGGCATGCGGCGATCGTCGACCCGTGGGGGCGTGTGCTGGCGCATCAGGATCAAGGCGAAGCGGTGCTGTTGGCCGAACGCGATAGCGATGAACAGGCGTCCATCAGGGCGCGAATGCCGGTGACGCGTCATCGGCGGTTTTTCTCTCAGGGCGCACAGCGACCTGCTTCAGAACATGAATTAAAGGCCTAAACCATGAGCGAGTTGTTGTCCTCAGTCAGTGATCACCTTTTGGCGCCCGGCGGCGTGACGATCGAGAGCCTGCAAGGCGTGCTCGGCGATCTGGCCGGCCCGGGCATCGATGCTGCCGACCTGTATTTCCAGGGCCAGATCTCCGAGTCCTGGGCGCTGGAAGACGGCATCGTCAAGGAAGGCAGCTTCAACCTCGATCAGGGTGTCGGCGTGCGTGCGCAGTCCGGTGAGAAAACCGGTTTCGCCTACAGCAACGCAATCACTCTCGAAGCCCTCGGCGCTGCGGCGCGTGCAGCACGCTCGATTTCCCGTGCCGGGCAAAATGGCACGGTGCAGGCGTTCTCCACACAAGACGTCGCCCAGCTGTATGCGCCGGACAATCCACTGGAAGTGCTGACGCGTGCCGAGAAAGTCGAACTGCTCAAGCGCATCGACGTCGCCACTCGCGCTCTCGATCCGCGCATCCAGCAAGTCAGCGTGAGCATGGCCGGGGTCTGGGAGCGGATTCTGGTGGCGTCCACCGACGGCGGACTGGCGGCGGATGTCAGGCCACTGGTGCGCTTCAACGTCAGCGTCATCGTTGAGCAGAATGGTCGTCGCGAGCGCGGCGGCCATGGCGGCGGCGGGCGTACCGACTACCGTTATTTCCTCGCTGAAGACCGTGCCATGGGCTATGCCCGTGAAGCGCTGCGTCAGGCGCTGGTGAATCTGGAAGCCATTCCGGCACCGGCCGGTACTTTGCCGGTGGTGTTGGGTTCGGGCTGGTCTGGCGTACTGCTGCACGAAGCAGTCGGCCACGGTCTGGAAGGCGACTTCAACCGCAAGGGCAGTTCGGCCTACAGCGGGCGCATGGGCGAGATGGTCGCCTCGAAACTCTGCACCATTGTCGATGACGGCACCCTGAGCGGGCGTCGTGGATCGCTGAGTGTCGACGACGAAGGCACCCCGACCGAATGCACCACGCTGATCGAAAACGGCGTACTCAAGGGCTACATGCAGGACAAGCTCAACGCGCGCCTGATGGGCGTCGCCCGTACCGGCAACGGTCGTCGTGAATCCTATGCGCATCTGCCGATGCCACGGATGACCAACACCTACATGCTCGGCGGCGAAAGCGATCCGGCGGAAATCATCGCTTCGGTGAAGAAAGGCATCTACTGCGCCAACCTTGGCGGCGGTCAGGTCGACATCACCAGCGGCAAGTTCGTGTTCTCCACCAGTGAGGCTTATTTGATCGAGGACGGCAAGATCACCGCACCGGTCAAAGGCGCGACGTTGATCGGCAACGGTCCCGAGGCGATGAGCCGGGTGTCGATGGTCGGTAACGATCTGGCGCTGGACAGCGGTGTGGGGACGTGTGGCAAGGATGGACAGTCGGTGCCGGTGGGTGTTGGCCAGCCGACGCTGAAAATCGATGCGATCACCGTGGGTGGCACGGGCGCATAAGATGAGGTGGAGCTGCGGGTGGCGCACAGGGCGACCACCCGATGACGAATATCAACGCAGACCGCGTTGAGTCTCGTCCAGCTCACGGATGTACTTGAAGATCTTGCGGCTCGATGCAGGAGGTTTGTTTTGCGCAACCTCATGCTGGGCCTGACGGATCAGGGAACGCAATTGCTGGCGATCGGCGTCCGGGTACTCGACGACGAATTTCTCCAGCACGGCATCGTCGCCCGCGATCAGGCGATCACGCCAGCGTTCGAGATTGTGGAAACGCTCGTTGTACTGGCGAGTAGAGGCATCCAGTTGATCGAGCAGCGTCAGAATCGCGTCAGTGTCCTGATCGCGCATCAGCTTGCCGATGAACTGCAAGTGCCGTTTACGCGCGATGTTCGCGGTGTGCTTGGGCGCATCGGCCAAGGCACGGCGCATCGCGTCGGTCAGCGGCAGTTTTGCGATCAAGTCAGGCTTGAGTGTTGTAAGGCGCTCGCCGAGGTCAACCAGAGCATGCAGCTCGCGTTTGACCTGAGATTTGCTTTTTTCTCCCGTATCGAGGGAGTCGTCGTAAGAATCAACCATGGTGGCAGTCCGCAAAGAAACGCCGCCATGATAACCAGTCGGGGGCCGCTTGTCCGGCCCGGTCGCTCGATGACCCCAGCCGAAAGCAGAATTTGAGTGGAGATGAGCATGAGTGCAGTTCAAAGCGTCGGCCCGCAGGCATTGCCGGCACTGCAGGAACAAGTCGAGCAGATCATCGCCGAAGCCAAGCGTCAGGGCGCCAGTGCCTGCGAAGTCGCGGTGTCGCTGGAGCAGGGGCTGTCCACATCGGTACGTCAGCGCGAGGTCGAAACCGTCGAGTTCAACCGCGATCAGGGCTTTGGCATCACGCTATATGTCGGCCAGCGCAAAGGCTCGGCCAGCACGTCCGCCACCGGGCCTGATGCGATTCGCGAAACGGTCGCCGCTGCACTGGCCATCGCCAAGCACACGTCCGAAGACGAAGCGTCAGGTCTGGCCGATGCCGCCCTGATGGCCAAGGATCAGCAGGATTTCGATCTGTTCCACGAATGGGATATCACCCCGGAGCAGGCCATCGAGAAGGCATTGCTCTGCGAAGCAGCGGCGTTTGATGCCGATGCACGAATCAAGAACGCCGACGGCACTACGCTCAGCACCCATCAGGGTTGCCGCGTTTACGGCAACAGCCACGGTTTTATTGGTGGCTATGCGTCGACCCGGCACAGCCTGAGCTGCGTGATGATCGCCGAGGCTAATGGCCAGATGCAGCGTGATTACTGGTACGACGTGAACCGTCAGGGCACTTTGCTCGCTGACCCGGTGAGCATTGGCCAACGTGCCGCGCAACGGGCGGCGAGCCGTCTGGGCGCACGTCCGGTGCCGACTTGCGAAGTCCCGGTGCTGTTTTCTGCAGAACTGGCGGGTGGGTTGTTCGGTAGCTTCCTGTCGGCGGTTTCCGGCGGAAGTCTTTATCGCAAATCGTCTTTCCTGGAAGGCACGCTAGGGCAGAAACTGTTCCCGGAATGGCTGACCATCGACGAGCGTCCGCACCTGATGCGAGCTATGGGCAGTGCTTCTTATGACGGTGATGGCCTGGCAACTTACGCCAAACCGTTCGTCGAAAAAGGTGAGCTGGTGTCGTACATCCTCGGCACTTATTCCGGGCGCAAACTCGGCATGCCTAGCACCGCCAACGCCGGCGGCGTGCACAACCTGTTTGTCACCCATGGCGATGAAGACCAGGCTGCATTGCTGCGTCGCATGGGTCGTGGGCTGTTGGTCACTGAGTTGATGGGCCATGGTTTGAACATGGTCACTGGTGACTATTCTCGCGGGGCGGCGGGTTTCTGGGTCGAGAACGGCGAGATCCAGTTCGCGGTGCAGGAAGTGACCATCGCCGGCAATATGCGCGACATGTTCAAGCAGATTGTCGCCGTGGGCAATGATCTGGAGTTGCGCAGCAATATCCGCACCGGTTCGGTGTTGATCGAACGGATGACGGTTGCGGGCAGCTAAACCCAGTCCCGTAACTCCAAAAGGCGCGCCATCCGATCGGGTGGCGCGCCTTTTTTATGCCTGCCACAACGATGGCTCCTAAAAAAGGCACTCTTGTTTTGGTTCTCATTATCATCTAATAATGAATCTCATCTCCGAACGAGTCCCGGATCATGAGTTCTGCCTTGCATGAGCAGCCGTACCTCGAAGGTTGGCGCTGGATGAGTCGCCAGATCCGTTGCGCGATGGATCCCGACGAACCGCGTCTGATCGAACACTATCTGGCCGAAGGCCGGTATCTGGCCTGCTGTACCGCAACTTCCCCGTGGACTATCGCTGAAACCTCGTTCCGTCTGCTGCTCGACACAGCCACCGACATCGCCTTGCCGTGGCACTGGCGCAGCCTCTGCCTCGATCAAGCCTGGCGCCCGTTGCGTGAAATGGAGCGCCTGTCGCTGTGCAATTGCCGGCTCAAACGCTGGCAACGCTACACCTGGCAACTGGCGACCTGCGAGTTGCAACCCTCGATTCCTCTCATTGAACTGGTGCAAGGATTTACTGATGACCAAGACTCGTATTGAGCGCGACAGCATGGGCGAACTGCAGGTGCCGGTGGACGCTCTCTACGGCGCGCAAACCCAGCGTGCAGTGGATAACTTCCCGATCAGCGGCAAGCCGATGCCGGCGCAATTCATCCGCGCGCTGATTTTGGCCAAAGCCGCCGCCGCCCGGGCCAACGTCGAACTCAACCAGATCAGTGCCGCCCAGGGCAAAGCCATCAGCGACGCCGCCCAAGGCCTGCTCGAAGGCGACTTCATGAAGCATTTCCCTGTGGATATCTTCCAGACCGGGTCCGGCACCAGCTCCAACATGAACGCCAACGAAGTGATCGCCACGTTGGCCAGCCGTCTTCTCGATGAGCCAGTCAATCCGAACGATCACGTCAACTGCGGGCAGAGCAGCAACGACATCATCCCGACCACCATCCACGTCAGCGCCGCGCTGGCGTTGCACGAACAACTGCTGCCGGCGCTGCTACACCTGGTGCAAGTCATCGAGCACAAAGCCGGGCAAGTGCATCACCACGTCAAAACCGGGCGCACGCATTTGATGGACGCCATGCCTGTGCGCATGAGCCAGGTACTCAACGGTTGGGCACAACAACTCAAGGCCAACATCGGCCATCTGCAAGACCTGTTGCCAAGCCTGCAATCCTTGGCGCAGGGCGGCACGGCGGTGGGCACTGGCATCAATGCGCATCCTGAATTCGCCGCGCGTTTCAGCCGCCAGTTGAGCCAACTCACCAACGTGCAGTTCACCCAAGGCAAAGACCTGTTCGCGCTGATCGGCTCGCAGGACACCGCCGTCGCCGTCTCCGGGCAACTCAAGGCGACCGCTGTGTCGCTGATGAAAATTGCCAACGATCTGCGCTGGATGAACTCTGGCCCGCTCGCCGGCCTCGGTGAAATCGAACTTGAAGCTCTGCAACCGGGCTCCTCGATCATGCCGGGCAAGGTGAATCCGGTGATCCCGGAAGCCACAGCCATGGTCGCAGCCCAAGTGATCGGCAACGATTCGGTGATCACCATCGCCGGTCAGTCGGGCAACTTCGAACTCAACGTGATGCTGCCGATCATCGCTCAGAATCTGCTGAGCAGCATCGAACTGCTGGCCAACTCCAGCCGCCTGCTGGGCGACAAGGCCATCGCCAGCTTTAAGGTCAATGAGTCGCGGCTCAAGGAAGCGCTGTCGCGTAACCCGATTCTGGTCACCGCGCTCAATCCGATCATCGGGTATCAAAAAGCCGCCGAAATTGCCAAGCAGGCCTACAAGCAGGGTAGCCCGGTGATCGACGTCGCCTTGGAACACACCGACCTTTCGCGCAGCCAACTGGAAGAGTTGCTCAACCCCGAGAAACTCACCGCCGGCGGCGTGTAATCACCGCAACCGCTTTGGAGGTTCACCATGGAGCACTGGAAACGCACGATCGAACGGGCCAATCGCTGCTTCATGCTGGGAGAGCTGATTGACGCCCGAGAGGCTTACCTGCAAGCCCTGGCCCTGGCGCAAGTTTTGTTCGAACGCTGGGCAGATGCCGACGAAGCGGTGGCGGCCTGTGTCATCTCCCATCACAACCTGGCGGATCTGCACCTGTGCCTGAATCAGCCGGAGGAGAGCGCCGAATATCTTTGCGCGATCCATCAGCGGCTGTTGCAGACCATGCAGGACGAGCGTTTACGCTTGGCACTGCGCGAAGCAGCGTTGCGCCAAAGCAGCAAGACCTACGTCGAGTTATTGAATTTCATCAGCGAGCACGGCGAATACCCGCGCACTCAGCGCCTGCTGCACCCGGATACCGGCAATGCGCGCCGCGCGCCTGCCCCACATCATCATGGAGTCCACTGAAATGGCTTTTACCTTGCCTGCCTTGCCCTACGCCTACAACGCCTTGGAACCGCACATTGATGCGCAGACCATGGAAATCCACTACACCAAGCATCACCAGACGTACATCAACAACCTTAACGCGGCAGTCGAAGGCACCGAATATGCCGAGTGGCCGATAGAAAAACTGGTGGCCAGCGTCCAGCAATTGCCGGAAAAACTCCGTGCGGCGGTAATCAATCAGGGCGGCGGTCACGCCAACCATTCGCTGTTCTGGGAAGTCATGGTGCCAAATGGCGGCGGTAAGCCGGACGGTGCACTGGCCAAGGCCATCGATGAACAATTGGGTGGTCTCGACAGTTTCAAAGAGGCATTCACCAAAGCTGCACTGACCCGTTTCGGCAGCGGTTGGGCGTGGCTCAGCGTTACCCCGGAGAAGACCCTGGTTGTGGAAAGCAGCGGCAACCAAGACAGCCCGCTGATGAGTGGCAACACGCCGATTCTCGGTCTGGATGTCTGGGAACACGCCTACTACCTGCGCTACCAGAACCGCCGCCCGGAATACATCAATGCGTTCTACAACGTGATCAATTGGCCTGAAGTTGCTGCGCGTTATCACGCCGCACTGGTTTAAGTCTTCTATAAAAACAATCCAAGGCTGACTATGGGCACTGAAACACTGGCGATCGGAAGTGGGCGTATGTTTCGTTACGCAGTGGGATCGCTGTTGCTGTTAGCGGGTATGACTTTGCTAGTCGCCCACGGACTGGAATGGCTGAACCTGGAGCCGCGGCTGTCAAGGGCGTTGCAGGGCGGTGCGATCTGCGCCCTGGGAACGGCACTTGGTGCTGTGCCAGTGCTGGTGATTCGCAACATGCCGCAGGCACTAGGCGATACGTTGCTCGGTTTCGGTGCCGGGGTGATGCTGGCAGCGACGGCTTTTTCGTTGATCGTCCCGGGCATTGCCGCTGCCGAAAGCCTTGGTTTGACACCTTGGGCAGCCAGCGGCCTGATCTGCTTCGGCATCATGCTCGGCGCATTCGGCCTGTACCTGGTTGATCGCAGGGTCTCTGGCGCCTCACCCGAAATGCTCATCGGCACAGTCGAGCACCCGGTGATTCCACCGCGGATCTGGCTGTTTGTGTTCGCCATCATTGCCCATAACATTCCGGAGGGCATGGCGGTCGGCGTGTCGGCCGGTGGTGGTATGCCCGATGCTGACAGTCTGGCCATGGGCATCGCGTTGCAGGATGTGCCGGAAGGTCTGGTGATCGCGCTGGTGCTGGCCGGTGCGGGGATGTCGCGGGTCAAAGCGTTTTTGATCGGTGCGGCGTCAGGGCTGGTCGAACCGGTGTTTGCGCTGCTCTGTGCGTGGCTGGTCAGCCTGGCGCAGGTGCTGTTGCCCTTGGGCCTGGCGCTGGCGGCGGGAGCGATGTTGCTGGTGGTGACCCACGAAGTGATCCCCGAGTCGCGACGCAATGGTCATGACAAGCTGGCCAGCCTTGGGCTGTTGGTGGGTTTTTGTCTGATGATGGTGATGGATACGGCGTTGGGTTGAAAAAAATCGCAGCCGAGGCTGCGATTTTTTAATTTCTGGCGATCAACCGCCTTCATCGAAGTAGTTGTTGATCAACGCTACCAGCGCATCCAGAGCTTCCCGTTCCTGATGTCCTTCAGTACTCAAATAGATTTTGGTGCCTTTGCCCGCAGCCAGCATCATCATCGCCATGATGCTTTTGCCATCCACGGTGGACTTTGGTGTCCGGCCCACTCTGATCGTGCAATCCGGATACTGACCGGCGACCCCGACAAACTTGGCCGACGCCCGGGCATGCAAACCCAGTTTATTGATGATTTCGATTTCCAGAGCAGGCATCGCGGTGTGAATCCTTTAAGTGAGGTCGCGGTGGCGAACCTGGACGTTCTTCAGGGTTTTCTGCAGGGCCTGACCCAGACGTTCGGTCAGGTAGACGGAGCGGTGATGTCCGCCGGTGCAGCCAATGGCAATGGTGACGTAGGCGCGGTTGCTCGCGGCGAAGCGCGGCAGCCATTTGTGCAGGTAGCCGAAAATGTCCTGAAACATTTCCTCGACTTCCGGCTGTGCCGCCAGGTACTCGGCCACTGGCTCATCAAGACCAGATTGCGCGCGTAACTCTGGCTTCCAGTACGGATTGGGCAGGCATCGCACGTCAAATACCAGATCGGCGTCGACTGGCATGCCGCGCTTGAAACCGAATGACTCGACCAGAAACGCCGTACCGGGCTCCGGCTGGTTCAGCAAACGAAGCTTGATGGTATCGCGCAGCTGGTACAGGTTCAGATTGGTGGTGTTGACCTTGAGGTCGGCAAGATCGGCAATCGGGCCGAGCAGGGCGGTCTCATCGTTGATGGCTTCAGCCAGCGACCGATTGGCGGTGCTCAGCGGGTGCCGACGACGGGTTTCCGAGAAACGTTTGAGCAGAGTTTCTTCGTCAGCGTCCAGATACAACACATCGCACTGGATGTGGCGGCTGCGGACTTCTTCCAGCAACTCGGGGAAGCGTGACAGATGACTCGGCAGATTACGCGCATCGATCGACACTGCCACCAGCGGTTGTGCCAGTTCAGTATGAATGAGTGCGCGCTCTGCGAGTTCCGGCAGCAGGCCCGCCGGCAAATTGTCGATGCAGTAGTAGCCGTTGTCCTCAAGGACATTCAACGCCGTACTTTTGCCCGAGCCGGAACGGCCACTGACGATGATCAAGCGCATGATTAGTGCCCGCTTTGTTCGTCCACGACGACCTGATACAAGGCTTCGTTGCTCGAAGCACTACGCAATTTTTCGCGAACGTCCTTGCGATCAAGCATGCTGGCGATCTGACGCAGCAATTCCAGATGCGCATCGGTCGCAGCTTCAGGCACCAGCAATACGAACAGCAGGTCAACCGGAGCACCGTCGATGGCGTCGAAATCGATTGGGGCTTCAAGGTGCATCAAGGCGCTGATAGGCGATTGGCAACCCTTGAGGCGGCAGTGAGGAATGGCGATGCCGTTGCCGAAACCGGTGGAGCCGAGTTTCTCACGAGCGATCAGGGCCTCGAAGACATCTTGCATCTCCAGAGCCGGCACTTCGCGGGCGATCAGGTTGGCAATCTGTTCGAGGGCTCTCTTTTTGCTGCCGCCCGGCACGTTCACGAGGGAACGGCCGGGGGTCAGGATACTTTCAAGTCGGATCATGGAGTGGGGGGTTATCGACCGGTCGCGCCCTGGAGCAGGCTCTGGGTCTTTTCCTTATGCTTTTTGAGTTGTTTATCCAGCTTGTCGGTCAGGGCGTCGATCGCGGCGTACATATCGGTATGTTCCGCGTTGGCGACCACTTCACTGCCGGGAATATGCAAGGTGGCTTCGATTTTCTGCTTCAGCTTTTCGACACACATCGTGACTTGCACGTTGGTAATCTTGTCGAAATGGCGCTCCAATCGTTCGAGTTTCTCGTTGATGTAGGTGCGCAGAGGTTCGGTCACTTCCAGTTGGTGTCCACTGATGTTGACTTGCATACAGCTTCTCCTTCGTTGCCAGTGCATAAAGCGGCAGGCCGAAAAGCCTGCCACTGGAACGCTGTAACGTGGCTTACATCAACCGCTACCTGACTGCCTTGTGCCTCCAGTCCCCCCGCGATCTTGCTGTCACTCAACGGCTTTTTCTGATTTTCCGCGGCAACCAGTTTTTTGATGATCGCGCGGATCGCCGTGGACGAGCATTCACCGCCTTCGGAGGTGCTGACGTGGCTGGAAAAAAAGTATTTCAATTCATAGATACCGCGCGGTGTATGCATGAATTTTTGCGTGGTCACCCGGGAAATCGTCGACTCGTGCATGCCGACCGCTTCAGCGATGTCATGCAGGACCAGCGGCTTCATGGCTTCATCGCCGTATTCCAGAAACCCGCGCTGATGCTCGACGATCTGGGTGGCAACTTTCATCAGGGTTTCGTTGCGGCTTTGCAGGCTCTTGATGAACCAGCGCGCTTCCTGCAACTGATTGCGCATGAAGGTGTTGTCGGCACTGGTATCGGCGCGTCGCACGAAGCCGGCGTACTGGGCGTTGACCCGTAGGCGAGGCACCGACTCCTGATTCAGCTCGACCAGCCAGCGCTCGTTGTCTTTGCGCACGATGACGTCAGGGACCACATATTCAGCTTCAGTCGATTCGATCTGCGAGCCCGGGCGCGGGTTGAGGCTCTGCACCAGCTCGATGACCTGACGCAACTCGTCTTCCTTGAGCTTCATGCGCCGCATCAACTGGCTGTAATCGCGGCTGCCCAGCAGGTCGATATAATCGGTGACCAGACGTTTCGCTTCGGCCAGCCAAGGCGTCTTGGCCGGCAACTGGCGCAGTTGCAGCAGCAGGCATTCGCCAAGATTGCGCGCGCCGATGCCGGCCGGCTCGAATTGCTGGATGCGGTGCAGAACAGCTTCGATTTCGTCCAGCTCGATGTCCAGTTCCGGATCGAACGCTTCGAGGATCTCTTCGAGGGTTTCGTCCAGATAACCCTGATTGTTGATGCAATCGATCAGGGTGACGGCGATCAGTCGATCGGTGTCGGACATCGGCGCGAGGTTAAGTTGCCACAGAAGGTGGCTTTGCAGGCTTTCGCCGGCGGAGGTACGGGTGGTGAAGTCCCACTCGTCATCGTCGCTGCTGGGCAGGCTGCTGGCGCTAGTCTGGTAGACGTCTTCCCAGGCCGTATCGACCGGAAGCTCGTTGGGGATGCGTTCGCTCCAGTCGCCTTCCTCTAGGTTATCCACCGTCGGGGCGGTTTCCTGATAGGAGGGTTCCTGGATCTCGGTGTTGGGCTTCTGTTCAGCGTTGTCGGCCAGAGGATCGGAGTTGTCGAAGTCGTCGCCTTCTTCCTGGCGTTCGAGCATCGGATTGGATTCCAGGGCCTCCTGGATTTCCTGTTGCAGATCCAGGGTCGACAATTGGAGCAGGCGGATAGCCTGTTGCAGCT
>NZ_JBIUWI010000066.1:20344-29713 GCF_044743385.1 Pseudomonas sp. NPDC087639
GATGGTTTCATGGCAGGGGCTTAACACCTTATTCGCCGGCGCTATGCGCCATCCACTACAGGGCGCCGGAGCGCCAAACTTAAGCAAATTATATGCCTGAAACTGAAGTGTTTGCCTAGAGCGCTGTAACAATTAAAGCGTATTAAATTCTGCTTGAATCGATACAGCGCCCGGGCGGCTCACTCGGCACTAACAGGCTTACAGGCGGAATTCATGGCCCAGATACACTTCCTTGACCAGATCGTTGGCCAGGATGGTTTCTGCATCGCCTTCGGCAATCAACTGACCGTCGTTGACGATGTAGGCGGTTTCGCAGATGTCCAGTGTCTCACGGACGTTGTGGTCGGTGATCAGAACACCGATGCCCTTGGCCTTGAGATGATGGATGATCTGCTTGATGTCGCCGACCGAGATCGGGTCGACACCGGCGAACGGTTCGTCGAGCAGGATGAATTTCGGTGCTGTCGCCAGGGCGCGGGCGATTTCCACCCGTCGACGTTCACCACCGGACAGGCTCATGCCGAGGTTGTCGCGAATGTGGCTGATGTGGAATTCCTGCAGCAGGCTTTCCAGCTCCTTGCGACGGCCGGCCTTGTCGAGTTCCTGACGGGTCTCGAGGATGGCCATGATGTTGTCGGCCACCGACAGTTTGCGGAAGATCGACGCTTCTTGCGGCAGATAGCCGATACCCGCCTTGGCGCGACCGTGCATCGGCTGGTGGCTGACGTCCAGATCATCGATCAGCACACGGCCCTGATCGGCCTGTACCAGGCCGACGATCATGTAGAAACACGTGGTCTTGCCGGCACCGTTGGGGCCGAGCAGGCCGACAATCTGGCCGCTGTCGATCGACAGGCTGACGTCACGCACGACCTGGCGGCTTTTATAGGCCTTGGCCAGGTGCTGAGCTTTCAGAGTTGCCATTACTGGGTTTTCTCTTCGGTTTTCTTCTTCGGCTGGATCACCATGTCGATGCGCGGACGCGCTTCGGTGACTTTGCTGCCGGTAGCGCGGCCGGCGCTGGCCAGTTTCTTCACGGTGTCGTAGACGATTTTCTCGCCCTGGGTGGTGTTGTTGTCCTTGTCGACAACCTTGGCTTTGTCGATCAGCACGACGCGATTTTGCGCAGCGTGGTACTGGATCGTCACGCCCCATCCCTGAACAGGTTTGGTATCGCCAGCGGTTTGCAGTTGCTCGAAGTAGGCCAGGTTGCCCACCGAGGTCACCACGTCGATGTCACCGGTCGGGGTACGGGTGATGGTTACGGTGTTGCCGGTAACCTTCATCGAGCCCTGGGTGATGATCACGTCGCCTTTATAAGTGGCAACGCCATTCTTGTCGTCCAGTTGGGCATCGTCGGCCTGAATGCGGATTGGCTGCTCTTGATCGTTCGGCAGAGCCCAGGCGCTCACGCTTCCCAGTGCTGCGCCCAGACTGAGCAAAATAGGGAGGGTTTTAACGAGCCTCATACTGTCCTCTTACGTTCGATTGCAGGTGTATCCTGCTTTCCTTCAGATACGCTTTCATTCCTACGCCAGTCGATACACCGCCAGCGCCGTCGATTCTAACGGGTTGCGCGGTCTGCGCATATTCCTGCTGCGGGAACACCGTCATGCGAGTGGACGTGATCAGGGTGGCGCGGTTCTTTTCATCGGTGCGCTTGATGCGTACTGAGTCGATCAGCTCGACTTCGGTGCCGCCCGAGTTCACTTCGCCGCGTTCGCTGGTCACGTGCCACGGGAAATCTGTGCCGCGGTACATGTTCAGGTCAGGCTTGGTGACCAGCGTAATGTCGGTCGCCTTGACGTGCTCGGCCTTCTCGGAGGTCATTTCATACTGCACTTTGCCGTCCGGAAGATATTGCACGGTGTGGGTGTTGGTCGCATACCAGTCGATAGGCGTTTCTACGGAGGAAACCGCAGGCTTGTCGAGGAAGCGTTCCGGGCTGATGTTCCAGTAGCCGACCGCAGCGAATATCGCGGCGATGCAACCGAACAGCAGGAAGTTACGAAATTTTTTGCTGAACATTGTTTGGCTCACAAGTACGCGGCATTGGCCGCATCGAGGCGGCCCTGGGCGCGCAGGATCAATTCGCAGAATTCGCGGGCTGCACCTTCGCCGCCACGTGCCCGGGTTACGCCGTGGGCATGTTCGCGGACGAAGTCGGCAGCGTTGGCTACGGCCATGCCCAGTCCCACGCGACGGATCACCGGCAGGTCGGGCAGGTCGTCACCGAGGTAGGCGACCTGTTCATAGCTTAGGCCCAGTTGTTCAAGTAGACCGTCCAGAACCACCAATTTGTCTTCGCGCCCCTGAAACAGGTGCGGGATGCCGAGGTTTTTCGCTCGGCGCTCAACTACGGGGGTTTTGCGGCCACTGATGATGGCGGTCTGCACACCCGCGTTCATGAGCATTTTGATGCCTTGGCCGTCGAGGGTGTTGAAAGTCTTGAATTCGCTGCCGTCTTCAAGGAAGTACAGGCGACCGTCAGTGAGGACGCCGTCGACGTCGAAAACCGCCAGTTTGATCGCTTTGCCGCGTTGTAACAGATCGGTGCTCATTTACATCACTCCTGCGCGCAACAGATCGGAGAGGTTG
The DNA here is from genome assembly GCF_044743385.1 of Pseudomonas sp. NPDC087639. NCBI lineage: Bacteria > Pseudomonadati > Pseudomonadota > Gammaproteobacteria > Pseudomonadales > Pseudomonadaceae > Pseudomonas > Pseudomonas sp. NPDC087639. The sequence continues at coordinate 22,943 of NZ_JBIUWI010000066.1, forward strand.
AAAGCGCCGACCGGGCGATCTTCCTCATCGACAACGACCAGTGCGTTGATTCGGTGGTCTTCCATGATTTTCAGGGCTTCGGCGGCGAGCATTTCGGGCCGTGCGGTTTTGCCGTGGGCCGTCATCACCTGATCGATGGTGGCGCTGCGGATGTCGATGCTGCGATCCAGGGTGCGGCGCAAATCGCCGTCGGTAAAAATCCCGGCGAGCTTGCCGTCGGCTTCAAGGATGACAGTCATGCCCAGACCCTTGCGGGTCATTTCCATCAGCGCATCCTTGAGCAGTGTGCCCCGCTGCACCTGCGGCAAGTCTTGCCCGGTGTGCATGACGTTTTCCACTTTCAGCAACAGGCGACGGCCAAGGGCGCCACCCGGATGGGAAAAGGCAAAGTCTTCTGCGGTGAAACCGCGCGCTTCCAGTAGCGCCACGGCCAAGGCATCGCCCATGACCAGTGCGGCCGTGGTTGAGGACGTCGGAGCCAGGTTCAGCGGGCAGGCTTCATGTTCGACGTGAACGTTGAGGTTCACCTCGGCGGCTTTGGCCAGCGGCGAGGCCGGGTTGCCGGTCACGCTGATCAACAGGATGCCCAGACGCTTGATCAAAGGCAGCAGCGTGACGATTTCGTTGGTCGAGCCGGAATTCGACAAGGCCAGGATCACGTCATCGCGGGTGATCATGCCCATGTCGCCATGGCTGGCTTCGGCCGGGTGTACGAAAAATGCCGGGGTGCCGGTGCTCGCCAGTGTGGCGGCAATCTTGTTGCCGACGTGCCCGGATTTACCCATGCCGACCACTACTACACGGCCTTTGCTGGCCAGAATCAACTCGCAAGCGCGTACGAAATCGGCGTCGATTTGGGGCAACAAGCCTTGTACGGCTTCCACTTCGAGGCGGATGGTGCGTCGTGCCGATTGAATCAGGTCGCTGGATTGGCTCATGTCAGAAATCGTATAGTCCGATGAAAAGGCGGCGATTATAGCGGTTATGTTGAAAAGCCTCACGCAAGTTCGTTGTGCTTTGTCATTACTCGTTACCCAAACCCGGCAAAACATCCCGCAGACCTGCCATATCGCCGAACACAGGCTGGCACAAGCCTTGGGCGCATGGCCTTTGCAGTGATATAGTTCGCCGCCAGTTCGGCCTGCCCGGGATGTACGTGCTTTTTAAATAAAGCCAGGCGTCCGAGTGAGAGGCTGCATCGCAAGGAGTTTAGATGAGTGCCGATAACGCCTACGCGGTCGAGCTGAAGGGAGTCTCCTTCAAGCGCGGTGCGCGCAGCATTTTCAATAACGTCGATATTCGCATACCGCGCGGCAAGGTCACCGGCATCATGGGGCCTTCCGGGTGTGGCAAGACCACGCTGCTGCGTTTGATGGGCGCACAGTTGCGTCCTGCCAGCGGCGAAGTCTGGGTCAACGGTCAGAACCTGCCGGCGCTGTCGCGCAGTGATCTGTTCGATGCACGCAAGCACATGGGTGTGCTGTTTCAGAGCGGCGCTCTGTTCACCGATCTCGATGTCTTCGAGAACGTCGCTTTCCCCCTGCGCGTTCATACCGAGTTGCCGGAAGAAATGATCCGCGACATCGTCCTGCTCAAATTGCAGGCGGTGGGGCTGCGCGGTGCCATCGACTTGATGCCCGATGAGCTGTCCGGTGGCATGAAGCGGCGCGTAGCGCTGGCGCGGGCCATTGCGCTTGATCCGCAGATTCTCATGTACGACGAACCGTTCGTTGGGCAGGACCCGATCGCCATGGGCGTGCTGGTACGCCTGATTCGTCTGCTCAACGATGCGTTGGGGATCACCAGTATCGTGGTTTCGCACGATCTGGCCGAAACCGCGAGCATCGCCGACTACATCTATGTAGTGGGTGATGGTCAGGTACTGGGGCAGGGCACGCCCGATGAGCTGATGAACTCGGACGAACTGCGTATCCGCCAGTTCATGACCGGCAATCCCGATGGCCCGGTGCCGTACCATTTTCCAGCGACGGATTACCGCGCAGATCTTCTGGGGAAGCGCTGATGCGCAGAATTTCATTAATAGAACGCGTGCGTCGTTTCGGCGAAGCGGCGATCGATGCCATTGCGGTGTTTGGTCGTGCAACGCTGTTCCTGTTTCACGCCTTGATAGGGCGTGGCGGTATCAGCGGCGGTTTCGGCTTGCTGGTCAAGCAGTTGCATTCGGTCGGCGTCATGTCGCTGGTGATCATTGTGGTCTCGGGGATTTTCATCGGCATGGTGCTGGCACTTCAGGGTTTCAGCATTCTGTCGAGCTACGGTTCGGAGCAGGCGGTGGGGCAGATGGTTGCGCTGACGCTGCTGCGAGAGCTCGGCCCTGTGGTGACTGCGCTGCTGTTCGCCGGACGTGCCGGTTCGGCGCTGACCGCGGAAATCGGCAACATGAAGTCCACCGAGCAGCTTTCCAGTCTGGAAATGATCGGTGTCGACCCGCTCAAATACATTATTGCCCCGCGTCTGTGGGCCGGATTCATTTCCCTGCCGGTGCTGGCGATGATTTTCAGCGTGGTGGGTATCTGGGGCGGTTCGTGGGTGGCTGTCGACTGGCTTGGCGTGTATGAAGGGTCTTATTGGGCAAACATGCAGAACAGCGTGAACTTCACCAGTGACGTGCTCAACGGCGTCGTCAAAAGTATCGTTTTCGCCTTCGTCGTGACCTGGATCGCCGTATTCCAAGGCTATGACTGTGAGCCCACTTCCGAGGGGATCAGTCGTGCCACCACCAAGACCGTAGTATTTGCCTCGCTGGCAGTACTGGGCCTGGACTTTATTCTGACCGCTTTGATGTTTGGAGATTTCTGATGCAAAACCGCACCCTGGAAATCGGTGTCGGCCTGTTCCTGCTGGCAGGGATCCTGGCTTTGCTGCTGCTTGCTTTGCGGGTCAGTGGCCTGTCTCCGACTTCGACCACCGAAACTTATAAACTTTATGCCTACTTCGACAATATCGCCGGTTTGACGGTCAGAGCCAAAGTGACCATGGCCGGTGTAACCATCGGCAAGGTCACCGCAATCGATCTGGATCGCGACAGCTTCACCGGTCGGGTGACCCTGCAAGTGGATAAAAAGGTCGACAACCTGCCGACCGACTCCACAGCGTCTATCCTGACCGCTGGTCTGCTGGGCGAGAAATACATCGGTATCAGCGTAGGCGGGGAAGATACCCCTCTGAAGGATGGTGGAACCATTCACGACACACAGTCGTCACTGGTACTGGAAGACCTGATCGGTAAATTCCTGCTCAATACCGTTAGCAAAGACGCCAAATGAGGAGCTTTTGAATGATCTCTACCTTGCGACGTGGCCTGTTGGTGTTGCTCGCGACATTGCCACTGATGGGTACCGCTGTGGCGGCACAGTCAGCGCACGATCTGATTCAGGACACCACCACCCGGATGCTTGCTGATCTGTCGGCCAATAAAGAGAAATACAAGCAGGATCCGAACGACTTTTATGCTGCACTGAACACTATCGTTGGTCCGGTGGTCGATGCCGAAGGCATCTCCAAAAGCATCATGACGGTCAAATATTCGCGCAAGGCAACGCCTGCGCAGATGCAGACCTTCCAGGAAAACTTCAAGAAAGGCCTGTTCCAGTTCTACGGCAACGCCTTGCTCGAATACAACAACCAGGGCATCACCGTTGATCCTGCCAAGGACGAATCGGGTGATCGCACCAGCGTCGGCATGACCGTAAAGGGCACCAACGGCGCGGTATACCCTGTGCAGTACACCCTGGAGAAGATCAACGGCGAGTGGAAACTGCGCAACGTGATCATCAACGGCATCAACATCGGCAAGTTGTTCCGGGACCAGTTCGCCGACGCGATGCAGCGTAACGGCAATGATCTGGACAAGACCATCAACAATTGGGCAGGTGAAGTGGCCAAGGCCAAGCAAACCACCGAGAAGCCAGCGCAATGAATGAGGCGGCAGTTCGTATGAGTGATGTCGACGAGCTATTGCTCAGCGGAGTGCTGGACTACCGCACTGGCCCGGACTTGCGCAAGGAAGGTCAGGCGCTGATCAAGTCGAGCAAGGCTTCTGCGCTGGTCATCGATTGTTCAGCCGTGAAGAAGTCCAGCAGCGTCGGCTTGTCGTTGCTGCTGTGCTTCATGCGCGATGCTCAGGCGGCCGGTAAGGCTGTGAGCATCCGCGCGATGCCCGAAGACATGCGCGAAATTGCTCAGGTCAGTGAACTGACCGAACTGTTGGCGCAATCCTGAACCCGCATCAATAAAGAAGCCCCCCGTCAGAGTCCTGCCTTGCGGGGTTCGCAGGCGCGGGGCTTTTTTGTATGATGTCCGACCCGTGCGCACAGGGCGCCGATTGAGGTTGAGCATGCAGGCCGTAGAAGTGAAGAGCTTCCTTGAAGGAAAGCTGCCCGGAACGTTGGTAGAAGTTGAGGGCGAAGGCTGCAATTTCCAGCTGAACGTGATTAGCGATGAACTGGCGGCGTTGAGCCCGGTGAAGCGTCAGCAGCAGATCTATGCCCATTTGAACCCATGGATCACCGATGGCAGCATCCATGCGGTCACTATGAAATTTTTCAGCAGCGCGGCCTGGGCCGAGCGCACCTGAGCCTAAGGGCGTCGAGATTCTTATGGATAAATTGATTATTACTGGTGGCGCTCGTCTTGATGGCGAGATCCGCATTTCCGGGGCAAAGAACTCTGCCCTGCCGATTCTGGCTGCCACTCTGCTGTGCGATGGCCCGGTGACGGTCGGCAACCTGCCGCACTTGCACGACATCACCACCATGATCGAGCTGTTCGGTCGCATGGGCATTGAGCCTGTGATCGACGAGAAACTCAGCGTCGAAATCGACCCGCGCACCATCAAGACCCTGATCGCTCCGTACGAACTGGTGAAAACCATGCGTGCGTCGATCCTGGTACTGGGCCCTATGGTTGCCCGTTTCGGTTCAGCCGAAGTCGCGCTGCCTGGCGGTTGCGCCATCGGTTCGCGTCCGGTCGACCTGCATATCCGTGGTCTCGAAGCCATGGGCGCGGTGATTGATGTCGAAGGCGGCTACATCAAGGCCAAGGCGCCTGAAGGCGGCCTGCGCGGTGCGCACTTCTTCTTCGATACCGTCAGCGTGACCGGTACTGAAAACATCATGATGGCTGCTGCTCTGGCCAAGGGCCGCAGCGTGCTTCAGAACGCAGCGCGCGAGCCTGAAGTGGTTGACCTGGCGAACTTCCTCAACGCCATGGGCGCGAAGGTTTCCGGTGCTGGCACTGACACCATCACCATCGATGGCGTCGAGCGTCTGGGTTCGTGTTTCTACAAGGTGATGCCTGACCGTATCGAAACCGGCACCTACCTGGTGGCCGCTGCGGTCACCGGTGGTCGCGTCAAGGTCAAGGACACCGATCCGACCATCCTCGAAGCGGTTCTGGAAAAACTTCGCGAATCCGGCGCAGAAATCACCTGCGGTGAAGACTGGATCGAGCTGAACATGCACGGCAAGCGCCCGAAAGCGGTCAACGTGCGCACTGCGCCGTACCCGGCGTTCCCGACGGACATGCAGGCGCAGTTCATCTCGCTCAACGCCATTGCCGAAGGCACTGGTGCCGTGATCGAGACGATCTTCGAAAACCGTTTCATGCACGTGTACGAGCTGCACCGCATGGGCGCCAAGATCCAGGTCGAAGGCAACACTGCCATCGTCACCGGTACTGAAGTCCTCAAAGGCGCGCCAGTGATGGCAACCGACCTGCGTGCTTCGGCCAGTCTGGTGATCTCGGCTCTGGTCGCCGAAGGCGATACCCTGATCGACCGCATCTACCACATCGACCGTGGTTACGAGTGCATCGAAGAAAAACTGCAGATGCTGGGCGCCAAGATCCGTCGCGTTCCGGGCTAACAGCTGCATGAGGACACAGGGACGTGTCCACTGAATTCGTTTCGAATCGAGCCGTTATCCGGCTCGATGTGTGTCCGGCGTCGATTGCGACCGGACATGAGTACCTTGATAAGGACTGACGTTTCCCATGTTGACCATCGCACTGTCCAAGGGCCGCATCCTTGACGACACCCTGCCGCTTCTCGCTGAAGCGGGCATCGTGCCGACCGAGAATCCGGACAAGAGCCGCAAGCTGATCATCCCCACGACCCAGGACGACGTACGTCTGCTGATCGTGCGTGCCACCGACGTGCCGACGTATGTCGAGCATGGCGCGGCCGACCTCGGCGTTGCCGGCAAAGACGTGCTGATGGAATACAGCGGTCAGGGCTTGTACGAGCCACTGGACCTGCAGATCGCCCAATGCAAACTGATGACCGCCGGCAAGATCGGCGCGGCCGAGCCCAAGGGCCGTCTGCGTGTGGCGACCAAGTTCGTCAACGTCGCCAAGCGTTATTACGCCGAACAGGGCCGTCAGGTCGACATCATCAAGCTCTACGGCTCGATGGAGCTGGCACCGCTGATCGGTCTGGCCGACAAGATCATCGACGTGGTCGACACCGGCAACACCCTGCGCGCCAATGGCTTGGAACCTCAGGAACTGATCGCCACGATCAGCTCGCGCCTGGTGGTCAACAAGGCTTCGATGAAAATGCAACACGCCCGTATCCAGGCGTTGATCGATACCCTGCGCAACGCTGTGGAATCGCGACACCGCGGCTGATTTACCTGCGCGACCTTGAGTCGCGCCCGTCTATCCGCCTCATAGCCAGAATCTCAGGTGCCCAAGCGGAAACGACTGCTAAGTTAGGGCGCCTGAGTTTTTGCCATTCCTATGAGGCTCTCG
>NZ_JBIUWI010000067.1:0-398 GCF_044743385.1 Pseudomonas sp. NPDC087639
CCCATCACTAATGAATGTTACCATGTTGATCAGTTTTACCTGGTAATCCCCTTCCTCCGTCCCTGGACGAAACTTGATTTCTTTAACCTGAATCTGCTTCTGGTTTTTCTTGGCTGCGGCAACCTGCTTCTTCTTTTCGAAGATCGATTTGCCGTAGTCCATCAGTTTGCAAACAGGGGGTACTGCATCGGCGGAAATTTCCACCAAATCCAGTTTGGCCTCTTCAGCCTTAAGAAGCGCGTCTTCAATTGACACAATCCCAAGCTGTTCACCTTCAGCCCCAATTAACCGAACCTCGCGTGCCGAGATATTCTCGTTGATCGGGGCTTTCGGTGCAGCTCGTTTATCTTGTCTCATTTCACGCTTAATAATAATTACTCCGAATCTGGGCGACCACG
>NZ_JBIUWI010000067.1:408-3392 GCF_044743385.1 Pseudomonas sp. NPDC087639
ACACTCAGCGCACTGGGCGACGGGCCTAGAGCCCAGGTCAGCACCTTCACGAGTACGCACAGCGACAGTCTGCATCTCGACTTCCTTATCTCCGATAACCAAAAGATAGGGAACCTTGAGCAAAGTATGCTCGCGGATTTTAAAGCCGATCTTTTCATTTCTCAAGTCGGACTTGGCACGAAATCCGCCTTCAGCGAGAGTTTTTTCAACTTCGGCGACGAAATCCGCCTGTTTATCAGTGATATTCATGATCACTGCCTGGGTTGGCGCCAGCCACGCAGGGAATGCACCTTCGTAATGCTCGATCAGGATTCCGACGAAACGCTCGAAGGATCCAAGGATCGCGCGGTGCAACATCACCGGGTGTTTGCGACTATTGTCTTCGGAGACGTATTCGGCGCCGAGACGGACAGGCAGGTTAAAATCGAGCTGCAAGGTACCACACTGCCACACACGACCGAGGCAATCTTTCAGCGAAAATTCGATCTTCGGACCGTAGAACGCACCCTCACCCGGCTGCAGATCGTACGGCAAGCCCGCAGAATCAAGGGCTGCAGCCAATGCAGCTTCGGCGCGATCCCACAGCTCGTCGGAACCGACGCGCTTTTCCGGACGAGTGGACAGTTTCATCTCGACATCGGTAAAGCCGAAGTCACGATATACGTCCATTGTCAGCTTGATGAACGCAGCGGATTCAGCCTGCATCTGCTCTTCTGTGCAGAAGATGTGGGCGTCGTCCTGAGTGAACGCGCGCACACGCATGATGCCGTGAAGCGCACCCGACGGCTCGTTACGGTGGCAGGCACCGAACTCTGCCAGACGCATCGGCAGCTCGCGGTAGCTCTTCAGGCCTTGATTGAACACCTGCACGTGGCAAGGGCAGTTCATCGGCTTGATCGCGTAGTCGCGGTTTTCCGACTGAGTGGTGAACATGTTGTCGGCGTAGTTGGCCCAGTGCCCGGATTTCTCCCACAGGCTGCGGTCAACCACTTGCGGCGTCTTGATCTCAAGGTAGCCGTTGTCATGCTGCACTTTGCGCATGTACTGCTCGAGCACCTGGTACAGAGTCCAGCCGTTCGGGTGCCAGAACACCATGCCCGGGGATTCTTCCTGAGTGTGGAACAGACCAAGGCGCTTGCCGATCTTGCGGTGATCGCGCTTCTCGGCTTCTTCGATGCGCTGAATGTAAGCCGCCAACTGCTTTTTGTCCGCCCACGCAGTGCCGTAAACGCGCTGCAACTGCTCGTTCTTGGCGTCGCCGCGCCAGTAGGCGCCGGACAGCTTGGTCAGCTTGAAGGATTTCAGGAAGCGGGTGTTCGGCACATGCGGGCCGCGGCACATGTCGACATATTCTTCGTGATAGTACAGACCCATGGCCTGTTCATTCGGCATGTCCTCGACCAGACGCAGCTTGTAGTCTTCGCCGCGAGCCTTGAACACTTCGATCACTTCGGCACGCGGAGTGACTTTCTTGATGACGTCGTAATCTTTCTCGATCAGCTGCTGCATGCGCTGTTCGATGGCCGCCATGTCGTCCGGAGTAAAAGGACGCTCGAAGGCGATGTCGTAATAGAAGCCTTCGTCGATGACCGGCCCGATCACCATTTTGGCAGTCGGGTAGAGCTGCTTGACCGCATGGCCAACCAGATGGGCGCAAGAGTGGCGAATGATCTCCAGCCCCTCTTCATCCTTTGGCGTAATGATTTGCAGCGTAGCGTCGCTGTCGATGATGTCGCTGGCGTCGACCAACTGGCCATTGACCTTGCCGGCCAGAGTGGCCTTGGCCAGACCTGCACCAATGGATGCGGCGACCTCGGCTACGGAAACCGGGTGATCGAATGAACGTTGACTGCCGTCGGGAAGAGTAATAGTTGGCATGGCGCCTCCTCTCCTAGTGGGGACCCCTACCAGAGGTCACGTGGGTTGGGATGAGCCAGTACAAGATCCGATCCAGGCCATTCAATGACGAACGCCTGCCTTACAGCGGCAGGAGCCTTGCGGCCAACCGGAAAACCGAACCAGAGTGACTGGGATTCAAATCAGAATATTCGCACGTTGACCGCCGCCGGGACTGAAAGTCATCCGGAGCCTGAGAACGCTTGAGCTCGGCATGCTAGCACAGATGAGCGGTCACTTAATGCCTCTGTTTCACCAGAAGGCAAATCGTCCGCTTTTATGCCAGAGTGCTGAACTTGATGGGCCCTTATGCCCTCAGATAACAAGACATTGACCCACAAGGAGCATCCTCGCATGCGTCTGAATACCTTATTCGCCGTAGTCGCCCCCATTGTTCTGCTGCTGCCGCTGAGCGCTCATGCCGACTGGCCAAAGGGCGAGCGCGACAAATACATGGCCCAGTGCACCCAGGCGGCGACTCCGCAGATTGGCGCCGCCGCGGCCAAGTCTCACTGCGCCTGTGGCGCCGATGCCATCAAGTCTTACCCGGCCGGCGACATTCAAGCGCTGATGGACAACAAGGCCACCCCTGAACTGCAGCAGAAAGCGCTGGGCCAAATCGCCAAATGCAAGGCCAACGCTCCAGCGAAAAAGTAAGAAAAAATGTGATCTGACTCGACTCAACGCCGAAAAAAACGGCTGAATTTGAGCCTTTTCAGACGATTTATGCAGGTTTTACAGGTTTTTTTATTGTCTTTACTTTTCGCTAAACCCCTTTCAAACCGGGGCTTTCAGCCGAAACAGGCGGTAAAGAAAACACGACGGATTGGCAAACAGCACGTCCGGGGGGCTACCAAAGCGAACATTTCGACTATGATACCCGGGTGTGCCCAGTTGGCCTGAGCAGCACAGTACTGAAAAATATATGTTTCTTGGAGATACACCATGTCTAATCGCCAAACCGGCACCGTTAAGTGGTTCAACGATGAAAAAGGCTTCGGCTTCATCACTCCACAATCCGGTGACGACCGGTGCGGTCACTTCAAAGCTATCCAATCCGACGGCTTCAAAAGCCTGAAAGAAGGCCA